>JALHTB010000084.1 GCA_022865625.1 Candidatus Bathyarchaeota archaeon | reverse complement strand
GAGAAACTGAACGAACGTCTGACGGCCCTGACATGGGTCATGCTCGCATTAACTTGGATAACATTTGTGATATCCGTTCCGAACACTCTGGCAACAATCTTCGGCATCCCAAAGGTGAACGAGATCCTTGGCTTGGAGGTGATGGTGGCAGCCCTGGTGACTTCGACGGCTACTGCATTGGTACTGGTGACGATGCCCGGCTTTGCTCTTTCACTTTCAAACATGAGGAAGAGATTGGAGAAGAGTGGATCAAGAAGAAGACAGTGACTAGCGAACTTATGAGACTAGGTCTGACTTGACTGGATCTATCCAATGGGTTGAGTGAGTTGGGATTCGGAAGAGTGTTAGGATATCTTGCATCGGCAGTCCTCATATTTCTCGGCGTAATATTCCTACTAGCGTCGACGTACGCCACATCACGTCTTCTCGTGGGAATCATCCTAACGGGGGCTGGCCTTGGAATCGCTTGGCTGTCATGGAAGTCAGGAGCGGGTCAACCTTCAATCAAATATGAAATCCAGGCACCGGGAAGCCTCAAGGTTGATTCCATAAAGTGTCCCAACTGCGGGGCAGGTCTGGATCCATCCAAGATGCAGCTGAAGCAAGGTGCTCCATCGATCAAGTGTCCGTATTGTGGTAACGAGTTCGAGGTCACAGAGGAACCTAAATGGTGAAGCGTCGGAGAGTCCTCGCTGTTCTCCCGGCTCTCATGCTATTGACATTGTTCCTGGCCTTTGCTCCACAGCATAGTGTTCACGCCGCGGAAATTCAGTATCATCTGGAGAGGCAGTGGGTCAAGATCTGGGTCAACACAGACGGAACCATCGATCTGCAGTACACGATCCGCATCATCTGTGATCAAGGTCGTATTACGTACGTTTTCGTGGGTCAGCCAAGCTGGGACTTCACGATTGGCGAAGCCTACGACTCGGATGGCCATGCTTTGACGACTGAGAACGCAAGCGAAGGGTCCGACCACAGAGTGAAGGTGTACATGTTTGAGCCGTTGACTGACGGACAGGCTGCAGAGTTCACAGTTACCACCAATGTTGGCCACGTGATCTACACGGATGAGATGAACCCCGGCAATGTGGGATTCCAATTCACCCCGACCTGGTGGAGTGCCACAGTGATCGATCTCAGAATTCTGGTGGTGCTTCCAGCAGGAGTCTCAAAGGAGCAGATCAAAGTCACACCAGACTGGGACAACGCCTACACGGACACGAACGAAGGCGAGAGACTGGTTATCTACTGGGAGAGAAAGGATCTTGCTCCCGAGACGAAGTTTCAGGTAGGCATCTCATTTCCCGCCACCTACGTGGAGCACTATGAAACGACCAAGACAACCGAAGGATTCCTGGGGCTGGCTGGAAACACATGGTATTTCCTCGGGGCTTTCGCATCCATCGTAGTTGCAGTTGCAGCCGTGAAGCGGCTTGCCAAAAAGAACTACGCCGACCCGAGAATGATGATGGAGAGTCTAGGTATCAGGCGAGGACTCACAGCAGTCGAGGCATCATATCTGATCGGAGTCCCACCGGCGAAAGTCGTCGTCATGATTCTATACAGCCTACTCCTGAAACGCACAGTCTGGGTCAGCTCAACCAAGCCAAACCTGAAGTTACAGATCACGGAAGGATTCGATGATCCCTCACGAGCCGGTGAAAGAGACCTCAGGTACTACGAACAGGATTTTCTGCGCGCCATCAAAACTGATGGAACACTCGACGAGAAGACGCTTGCTGACACCTTCATGCGGATTCGATCCTCCGTTGAGTCAACACTAAGAGGATTCTGCAGAGAAGACACGATCGCGTTCTACAAGAAGACTGTTCAGCGGGCTTGGGAGCAGGTTGAGAGAGCAGGAGCTCCTGATGTAGCCTCGAAGATGTTCGACGAGAATCTGCTTTGGCTCATGTTGGACGAGAACTTCAGGGGAAGAACCGAGACGGCGTTCAAAGGATTCGCTTTCCAGCCGCTGCCGTTCTGGTGGTGGTACTGGTTTGGGTACGCGCAGTACGATCCGAATCCGGTCTACAACCCGGCCACCATAGGCAAGGGGCAACCACCTGCCACGATTCCAGGATCCGAATTCGCAAACAACATCGCCACCTCTCTAGAGAAGACCGCGGGTAACTTCGTAGCGAGCATTGAGAAGTTCACGAACTCGATTCTGCCGGCTTCGCCCCCGCCGAAGGGAGTTTCAAGACAGCCAGTTCATCATGAGGCGAACTGTGCGTGTGCATGCGTATCATGCGCCTGCGTATGCGCATGTGTTTCCTGCGCGTGTGCCTGCGCTAGTGGGGGAGTTGGATGATGGCGAAAGATTCAGGGAGTGTAAGACTGCCACGTTGGTTGAGGAGACGCGAAGTTCCTCCGGGACTGTACTACTACCGTGGGCGAGACGAGTTCAGGCGAATGGCGCTCCAGCTGCGTGTCGAGCGCGACGGAAAGGGCGTGCTCGCGATCAATGCGAAGACGGTTCTGTATCTCAATGAGACCGCGGCGGCTCACGTCTACCACTTCATGCTCGGCATGCCAACCCAGAATGCAATGCAACACATCCGAAAGATCTACCGGGTCAGCGAGGAGACCGCAACTAAGGATCACGAGAGGCTGGTCTACGCGATCAGCACGCTCGCGCAGACTGAAGAGGTCTGCCCGATCTCATACCTTGGCGTAGAGAAGGTTGAACCCTTCACTCAGGAACTCTCCGCTCCAATCAGGATGGACCTGGCGCTCACTTTCCGCTGCCAGAACGGGTGCCTTCACTGCTACGCCGGGGGACCCCATGAGTCCGAAGAGATGAACACTGAGAAGTGGAAGCGTGTTCTGGACAAGATGAAGGCACTTGGCATCTTCATCGCGACATTCACAGGCGGCGAACCCACACTACGTGAAGACTTGCCCGAATTGATTGCACACGCACAGCAGATTGGAATCGTCACAGGTCTCGTGACAAACGGACGTAAGCTCAAAGACAAGGATTTCGTTTCAAGGTTAGAGAAGGCAGGTCTTGACTTTGCACAAGTCACGCTCGAGTCCAGCGATCCAAAGATTCACGACAAGATGACTGGGTCTGATGGAAGTTGGCGTGAGACGACTGAAGGCATCAGAAACCTGATCCCAACAACGATCTACACAACAACAAACACAACATTGACCAAACTGAACGCTGCGGGTTTCATGGAAACACTCGACTTCCTACATGGAGTGGGCGTGAGGGCGTTCGGGTGCAATGGTCTAATCCACTCAGGCAAAGGTCCATCGTTCGCGAAAGAGAACGCCCTCGAGCCAGACGAGCTGAAGCTCCTCCTATTGAGAACACAGGAGAAAGCGTCGCATCTAGGCATGAATTTCCTCTGGTACACACCAACACGCTACTGCGAGCTCAACCCGGTCACCCTGGGACTGGGAGTGAAGAGTTGCACAGCGAGCGGCATGAACATGTGCGTCGGCCCGTCAGGCGACGTGTACCCGTGCCAGAGTTACTTCGAGAGCTTGGGCAAGTTCTTGGAGACAGATTGGAAGAGAATCTGGAACCATGCGCTCTCGAAGCGATTGAGGAATCATGCCTACGCACCTGAAGACTGCAAGGAATGCGGTGAACTCTCGGTCTGCGGAGCAGGCTGTCCTCTGGAACTTGGTGATTGAAGCTTGGTGCCATTCAGCTAGCCAGAAAGAATCGCTCTCACATTCTTCCTGACTTGGTCCAGATTTCTCATCCCTACCAACATTGCATCGACGAAAGGCGATCGGTCAATGAACTCTATTGATGATTGATAGTCTTCCACGAGCGGCGGAGCAGAACTCCCGAGCACTTTTATTGCGATAGTGCCTTTTCCGTTCTCACGAGCTTGTTTGACGGCGTCAAACATTTCCTCAATTGAACCGTCTTCGAGCGGTATCTCTTCATGGAACTTTTTGATCACTGTTTGATCTGCGTTGCAGCAGATCGTCATGATGATGTCCAAATCCTCAAACCGTGACGCCTCTCTTACAACCGCGGCGCTATGAGTCGACAACCCGATTGCCCTGACGACTCCTGCCGCTTTCATGTCGGCCAGTTCCCTTAGTATCAGGCGGCAGTTGCGGATCTGACCCGATTTGACGAAGTGCAATAGGAAAAGATCCACGTAATCTATGGCAAGCTCTGTGAGAGATGTCTGCAGACTCTTCTTTGCATCCTTGCCCGTTTTCGCGCTTGTCTTGGTTGATATGACAACATCTTTCCTCGGAACGATTCTCAGGGCCGCCGCAACGTGAGGGTGACTACCATAGTCATCGGACGTGTCCCAGAAACTCACTCCCAGCTTGTGCGCTTCCTCCACGACATGAGCGCCCTCTTCCGGGCTTATGTTAAGTGATGGGACTCCGAAGTCAAACGTTCCGAAACCAAGCTTTGAAACCTTCAACCCACTGGTCCCGAGATTCACCAAGGGGACCTTTCGCATGTCTCTCGCCAAGCCCACCTGAAGGTCACCGTTCCGCATCACGCAAGATGCTCATCCAGCATGTTCAAGGACTACCTTAGCGCCTTCTCCCAAAACATTATCCCTTAACTCAGCTGAATCCCAGACGCCAGAATCGTAGCCTATCTGGTCTATGAGAAGCATGGTGGCAGCAGGATGGAAGGACGATGAGTAAGCAGAACGATGCCGCTGAGAAAGGACCGCCGGGTATGGTGGACATCACATCTCTTGACACATACTCGCTCATGGGCCTATTCCTAGGATTGCTTGCCGAGAAGGCTTGGCAGACCATGGGCCTGAGGACAAAACCGGGAACAGACAGGATCGAAACCGACCTCGACCAATCACGAGTCGCAATCGACGCCGTGGCGTTCCTCACGGAGAAGCTTCAACCTCACCTGCCCGAGGAACAGAAGCGACATCTCGAAGGATTGGTCGCCGACCTCAAATTGAACTACGTGAGGCTCACGAAAACATGACCGAGAGCCTGAGGGCCTGAGCAAGCCCTGGATTGTTCCTGTTACGCCCGAGACTTGGGTTCACGTCGATCATTCGCGTCTATGAGACACACGTATTGGCGTGATGATAGCGCAAGCGCATTGGGCTAACCGCTTGTCACTCTTACGATTCGCTTGTGATCTCTCAAGTTGCGCGTGACGGCTCTCAGCTGAACGAAGTCATTGCGAGCAAAGAATCCAACTAGGCCACAGGAGTAGCAGAGCGCTCCTACCTTTCGTGAATGGCCCGATTCGAAGTAGACTGTGAGGCCGTCGGTTCCGCAGCCCGGGCACAAGTTGTGATCACTCTTCTCGAAACTCGGGCCGGTCTTCTTGGCTCGTGATAGTTTCGGCCCTTGATTGGCTCCTTTCATCATGTCCTGTCACTCTCGAATCTGCATGGATAACGTACATGTAGGTTTCAGACTAGTGCTTGACAAAGAGCAAAGATGTCGCGGTCATCTTTGCCATGGGGAAAGAAATCTAATGAATGGCCCCATCCTCTCTCCCTACCCGTCTGTGCAACGTGAAGTGGATGATGTTAGTGTCAAGGATGACCTTTATCGTTCTCGAACCATCGTCTGAAGAGTTCGATGCGGATAGTTTCGCCTGAGGCTGTCACCTTGGTGAGTGATAGGCGCCTTCGCCCCAACCCAGCTCTAAAACGCTGAGATACCTCGAGAGACCTTGCCTTGCTAACTTCGGAAACCATCTTCGACAACATGTCATCCATGGATTTGAACCCCATTTCCATCTTCACGAGCATGAGCTTTCTGTGGGTCTGCTCTGACCTAAATTGGCGCGAGCGCAAGCTCCCGACTTTAGTCGTGGAGTAAGCGAGCGTTCAAATGTGGAGCGCATCCAAGGAATGTTTGGAGTCGAATCTTACAAGCCCGCAAGGGCCAGTAGGCTCCACATGTGGTTGGGATGTCCAAAGGCTCGAATAAGGCTCCCAACCGAAAATAGGCGGGGCAGGTTCGAGTGAGGAAGCATCATGAATATGGCGGCTCGCTGCGGCGGGTACGCCGTCAGGCCGATGGCTTGGCCTATGCTTCTACGATGGGATGGATGCAGGTGGAACCGCAACAACGGAATGCCCACCCAACAGAGGATCAGAGTGGAAACATGAATCTCCCGACTTCAGTCGCGGAGAGAGTCAAACGATGATTGACTTCGCCAAGCTCTACTCCTGCCTGTGTGACATCACCGTAGGAACGCGAATTCACATCTCCATTCCAGCAATATGGTTCCTCAGCTGATAGGGGTTTGGGAGAGGGTCTAGTTGCCAATGCGTTTCAGAACGCCCGGACCGGGGAAGGCCTGCGTGGGCTCACGCGGATGGTGTCATAGCGTTTGGTCCCAACATAGGTGTAAACGTGTCACGGGCACGTTCGAATTCCCTAACCCGCTCGGTCTCGGTCCTGTGCGTACTACCGGTATGCTCGCCTTCTGAAATCGACAGCAATGATATTGATCTGCCTCGACTCCCATGCGACTTCGTATTCAATGCGGACGTCCCCCAAACGGATCCGATAAGTATCCTTCAGCCCATGCAGTTTTCTCACCTCATACTCAGGGACAGGGGCTGCGTCCTGTCTCAGTGCTTCAAGCGCAAGGATAACCTTACGAATGTAATGCTCGGGCATTCGCTTCAGCGACTTTCTTGCCCGGTTTGATATGACCAGTTCGAACAGAGCCTTACACACCGAGCTCTTTTCGGAGTTGCGCCAAGGTTACAGATTGCCCTTTCTCAATCTCGCGGCGCCCTTGATCGATCTGTCTTCTTTCCGATGGAGTCGGACGCTCTTCCGGCAAGAGCTCTGCCCTCAAGCGGAGAAGCTCGATCTTCACATCGTCGAGTTTTGTGATCACTCTGCGCAATTCTGTCTTTGTGACTGCCAACGGCCCGACCCTCACGTAAGATAGGTGACGGCCTACTAAAAGTTACCATATCCGCGCAAGAAAGCTCCTGAATTTATTCATGGAGATGAATTGCGTTCAGGAAGCAGGTTCAGTCATCTCTCAGGTTTAAAAAAATGCGATCGCTTGAACAGGGTATTATGTGGACATGTCGCTCCATTGAAGCTGCAACGAACAATCCATGCGAAGCTTGTTCTGGACAGGAAGGGCAAACGCGAAGTCATCGCACGTGAGTATTGGGCTTGGCAGCGTCAGCTTCAAGGGTTCAGTGGAGAAGCGCTGTATTCTGCGACGAAGCAGCAGGCAGACAGGTTCAGGCAGCGGATACGCAACCAGAATGGCCACGGCATAAAACAACAAGAGTACCCGATGGTTCTCCGACGCGACTGCGTTAAAGTGCAGCATCAAAAGGACAGCGTCTTCAAATGGTGGATTCGAATCCCGCTCCATCCTGAAAGCATCTATATTCCAATTGAGCTCCCACATGAACAGGAACCACTGCTTGGACATGACATCCGAGAATGCAAACTGATCCGAGATGGCGAGAGATGGTTCGTGAACATAACTGCTCAGAAGGAAGCAAGACTCAAACGCAGATATACAACGATCCTCCCGATTGACATGGGCATACGAAAGCTCGCCACAACCATCGAGAACGACAAGCCAAGATTCTATGGGAAAGATGTTCGGCAGACAAGAGGTAACTACTTCAGGTTGAGACGTTCGGCAGGCAAGGCGAGAATCATCAAACGGTGGAGACATAAGGAACGGGAAACGGTTAAGCACCAAGTTCATGCGATAACGCGACGAATCGTCGAAAAAGCAAAAGCCACAAACGCCATCATAGCAATCGGTGATTTGGAAGGCATCAGGGACCAAGATAAGGGCAGACGCTTCAACCGTCGCCTGGCCAGTCAGCCATTCTACCTATTCAAACAGTATTTGACATACAAGGCGAATTGGGAAGGCATACGAGTCATCACGGTACCTGAAGCCTACACATCACAGACATGCCACCGCTGCGGTATGCGAGGACAGCGTGTCGCTGGAAGATTCTCATGCCAAAACTGCGGTCTGGTCTGCGACGCTGATGTGAACGGCGCATGGAATATTGCTAAACGGGCTCATGGGCTACTAGCGCATGAGACGGGGGTTGTATTGACACCACCCGGAACTCTGGGAGAATGGGAGCTATGAAGAGCCTCGACCAAGCCCAGAGAATCTCCCGACTTCAGTCGAGGAGAGAGTCAAGATCATGAAGGCTATCAGGCCGATGATCGCGGCAGATGACATGACCAGACTGTACTGGAATGCCGCGTTCATGGATACCTGATCCCATAGGAGACCGAAGACAACGTTTGCCACGAGAGAACATGTGCCGATCACGAGGTAGTAGACTCCATATGCGGTGCCTTTGAGCTCGCTTGAGACGAATGAAGGCACTAGTGCTCGTTGCAGGGTCTCGGAGATGCCGAGATACGAGCCGTAGATGAATGCGATTAGAAACGCCAGCAAGGCGCCCTCAGTCGTCACCATTCCAGCTAGAGAAGATGCGAAGAAGATTCCGAAGCCCGCAAGAAGGATCTTCTCGCGTCCGAATCTGTCAGCCAGCACACCTGAAGGTAGGCCCACCACTACCGTGGCCGCATTCAGCGTCGCATAGACGAGAGGAATTGTCCCCTCTTGGACACCCAGTGCGCCCGCCTTCACCAGAACGAAAGAGAAGTTGTATGCTCCTAGAGCGAAGATGCCCATCACGATCAGGAAGAGCTTGAACCTCCTCGTCAGAACAGATCTTGCGTTCTTGAACACGCTCGTAGTTACGCCGTGGCCTCTCCTGTCCTGAACGAAGAAGGCGAGAACGATCAGCGCCAAGACCCCAGGAACGAACGATATCCAGAACAGCCCCCGCGTCCCAAGGAATGGAAGCAGCAGGAACGCGATGGTCGGTCCAAGGATGGCCCCGACTTGGTCGATCGATCTGTGTAGGCCAAAGGCTCTGCCGCTTCGGGCTTCCTTCACGGATTCACTGATGAGTGCGTCCCGTGGTGAGGTTCGGACACCTTTTCCCAGCCTATCGGCCAGACGCACGACGAGCACGTCGGTCCAGCTCGTCGCGAACGCGAACAGCGGTTTCGCGAAGGTTGACAGACCATAGCCGAGCAGGACGAGCGGCTTGCGTCGACCAAGTCGGTCCGAGATCATTCCTGAGAAGATGCGGAAGAGGTAGTTGAGGAACTCTGCGGCGCCCTCCATGAGGCCGAGCAGTGCCTTCGTCGCGCCGAGCTCAACAATCACGAAGAAAGGCAGGACGCCGAGGATCATCTCAGTTGAGATGTCCGTGAACAGACTCACGATCCCAAGATTCGTGACGTTCTTCATTCCAAGTTCTTGAGAACGCCCAGTCTCGGGCTCGTCGGCCTTGGAGATCAATCTCGGGTGCACCTTGTCCTTCGAGCGGGCGTGGGATTTCTGCTATTGAGCTTGTCGTTCTGCTGATCGTTTGAGAGTCCCAATGATCGATAGTGATCGAGGAGTCTCTTCATACGGTTGCCTTGATCCACAGCCATGCTCCATCCATGCAGGCCACGCATGAGTTCGAGTGCATTCTGAAAGTCGGCACGCCGTAGACAGGGGCGTAGATCTCAACGCACACTTGAGGTCGTGTCACCGGGCATACCCCAACCAGCCCCGCGCTCGCGCCAGCATAGAACACGAGAGCGAGCATGCTCAGAACTACTACGAATGTGACGGCAGCAGCCAACTTCTTCGACGGCATACGAACTCGCTCGTCAGTAACGCTTGGCTAACAGTGTTCCTCAAAAAGGAATTGCTTCTCGCTCGATTCAAGCGAAGTACTTGCGTAACTCTGGCGTCACGTCTTCTGGAGAGTCGAAGATTTCGCTCTCATCCAGGAAGTATCTCAGCCCCACACATCATTCACGTTGCGGTCTTGGAATCCGTATCTGGAAGCGACCTTCAGAACCACCGAACCGTGAGGTGAGTCTCTGCCGAACGGTGAAGAGAAGATCACGACGTTGAAACTTCGAATGCCCATCTCGTCGTAGAATCTCAACACACGCGAGAGCCCGTCTGCGAGATCTGACAATGTGCTACTGCTAGCACGTGTCAGGTCCGAGGCTTCGCATGCGATTCCCCAAGCTTCATCGGAACCTGTTGGAGGACATGCGGTGATCCAGTCTGAGATGCCCAGTGCGCCCAGGTAGCGTTCTTTGCGTTTCTTCTCTTCAGTGATGATTTCTCTCCAGTAGTTCCTGCCGTTTGCTTTCCAGTACTCCTCCGCTTTCTGATCCACCTCTGCGAGCATGTTGAATGCTTGATCGCTCGCCAGCGCCTGCATGTGCGGATGCACCACCGTCGAGCCTGCAGGCGGCAGACAATTCATCAAGACCGCACAGGAGTACAGGTAGCTCAAGCTGGGTGATACTGGACGACGATCGTGGGCGGTATTCTGCGTGAACTGGCACATTGTCCGCCCATGCCTCTGGTGTCAGAGGAGTTCGATCGAGTCTGCATTCAAGTCAGTAAAGACTCAGGCTCACGGCACTGACTCGAATCCGTACTGGCTGAAGTGTTGATCGAACGTGAAGACGTTTCGAATCGCTTCGGCTTCCATCAGCGCAAAACTTGTGCAGTCGGTGAAGCTGAATTCCTTGTCTGCATGCTTCTCGAAAATCTCCCAAGCAGCCCTTTCCAAGGTTTCTGTTATCCAGAGTATCCTCACGAGCCTCGAAGCCTCAAGGACTTTGCGAAACGAGACGGCGACCCGATGGCCACAATGGATGCGCAGGAGTGTGAACGCCTCGTCAATCACATAGTTCGAAGTGTACAGGCTCCGGAAGGGAGTGTCGCCCGTGCGGATCCTGTCTCTGTACTGGATTGCGATCTTGTGGTTTGCGTCGTCTAGATCTTCAATTGCAACTAACGCGCTCGTATCAAGAAAGAGCCTCAGCGTTGGCCACGCCCGTATAGGTATCTGTCATGAGCTTTGGAGAGGTCTTTGTGGCCGCTTCTCCCGGTTGGCTGCCTCGAAAGGAATGGATCTGAGGGATCGAGTTTCATCTCTTCTAACACCAACCTTGTGACCGCGATCCGCAGCCCTTCTTT
>JALHTB010000083.1 GCA_022865625.1 Candidatus Bathyarchaeota archaeon | reverse complement strand
GGTCACGTCTTGACCGAAGAGCGTTATCTTCCCTCCGATGACTGTGCGTAGCCCGGTTATCGCTTCCACAAGTTCGGTCTGACCATTTCCTGCCACGCCAGCGACGCCCAAGATCTCACCCTCATGCACATCCAGTGAGGCTCCCCTGACTGCAGGTTCTCCTTCTCCACCCAAGACGCACAGATCTTTGATTTCAAGTGCGACTTTGCCTTTCGTAGCGGGCCGAACTTTCGGCAAGACCGGGACTTCGGGACCAATCATCATCCTGACGAGTTCTTCCCCATTCGTCTCAGAGGTCTTCTTTGTTCCACTCAGCTTGCCCAACTTGAGGACAGTCACTCGATCACTGTTGCGCATGACATCTTCCATCTTGTGTGTGATGAGAACGACTCCCTTCTCCTCGTCTGCGAGACCGCGAAGGGTCGAAAACAACTCTTGGGATTCGGTTGGTGTGAGCACGGACGTCGGTTCGTCGAGTATGATTACGTCAGGATCATGGTAGAGGACCTTCAGTATCTCAGCCCGTTGCTGCTCGCCTACTGACAGATCCTCAACTCTGGCTTTGGGGTCGACCTTCAGATTGTACTTCGCAGAGAGCTCATTCAGCTTTCGTTCTACTTCGGCTATCGGAAAGGAGAAGCTGTTCTTTTTCAGGCCGAGCGCCACATTCTCAGCAACAGTGAGAGGACGCACTAGAGTAAACTCTTGATGAACCATTGCCACA
The DNA here is from genome assembly GCA_022865625.1 of Candidatus Bathyarchaeota archaeon. The sequence continues at coordinate 2,272 of JALHTB010000083.1, read as the reverse complement.
CCAAGCTTCAGCGCATCCTCTGGTGAATTGATCGTGACAGGTTTCTCTCTGATGTATATCTGCCCGCGCGTGGCAACATAGAACCCTGAAAGAATATTAGCCAGCACAGTCTTGCCGGCTCCATTCTCTCCCAATATCACGTGGACTTCGCCAGATTTCACGTCAAAATCTACTGCATCGAGTATCAGGTGCTCCCATACGCCCGGAAATCCCTTCACGACCTTCTCCGTTCGTAGCAGAACCTCTCCCTTCCGAAGCTTGGGACGTGCTTCACTGACAGGCCGCGTGCCATCGAGCGACTGCATCTGATGAGCTCCTCATTGGGATTATCATGTCTACGAGCTTTAGCCTTTGGGTATGGCTGTACTGTTCCGAAAGAATTGTATGCGAACTTGCTGCTATGAGGCGGTCGGCCTCTGAAGAGAGCGATATCCATGAAGATCAGAGCACATGTCATAGCTGCGGGTAAGGTTCAGGGGGTCTTCTATCGGGCGGAAACTGCCTCGCAAGCGAAGAGGCTCAATGTCACTGGCTGGGTCCGCAACCTTTCTGACGGTCGTGTGGAAGCAGTCTTCGAAGGAGAAGAGAACAACGTACAGAGACTGATCGACTTCTGCCGTCATGGTCCTCCCAATGCCTACGTGGTCAACTTGGATGTGAGACGACAAGAGTGGAAGGGCGAGTTCGACAGCTTCACTGTGAGATACTAATCTCAAGGATCGGGGGGATCATATCTTCGAGTGTGGCATGGATATCCCACTGTGCTAAACTTCCGCATAGACGGGTCCACCAATCATTTCGACGCGGATCGAAGCGATAGCATCCCTAAATAGTAGGCGAGCCGAAACCGAGTGCCCAACGAGGATTCCGAGGCCAGAGGAATCATGCGCGCCGTGGTGGTGGAGTGCAAACTTCCATCACTACCATCGCGTGCAGATGAAGCCAAGTCGATGGCTGAGAACATAGGATACGACGTTGTTGACGTGGTTGTTCAGAGACGAGAGAGCGACCACCACTCCTACTTCATAGGTCCGGGCAAAGTGGAAGAGCTGAAGGAAATTGTCGACGCAAACGAAGTTGAGACGGTGATCTTCACCAACACATTGCCCAGTAGCCAAGTTTTCAAGCTCCAGCAACGCTTGGGGGGTGAAGTGCGAGTGATCGATAGGAACCTGCTGATCCTCGAAGTCTTCGACAAACGTGCTATGACAAAGGAGGCCAAGCTTCAGATCAAACTTGCCAAGCTGAAGTACACTTTGTCTTGGGGTCGGGAATTCATCAAGCTAAGAGGAATAATGGGAGAGCAGGTAGGTTGGATGGGGCCTGGTGACTACCCATTCCAGGAATACTACCGTGCGGCACGAAGCAGGATAAGTCGCCTCGAGGCAGAACTGAGAGATCTTAATCGCAAGAAAGAGATCGCCAGGGCGAGACGTCGGGAGCTGGGATTCCCCATGATTGCCTTGGCAGGATACACGCAAGCGGGAAAGACGACGCTCTTCAACCGACTTGCCTCAGAGACCAAGAGAGTCGGACTAGGCCCGTTCACAACCTTGTCCACATTTGCACGGAAGGTCAGAATTGGAGCGTCACGTGGTTCAGAGTTCATCATGATCGACTCGATCGGGCTCATAGAAGATATGCATCCTACGATCGTAAAGGCATTCACCGCTACGCTCGGGGAGATTGCCCATTCCGATGTGATCCTGTTATTCGTCGACGCAAGTGAAGAAATTCCAGTGATAGCGCGACAATGCTCCTCGATGGACAAGATCCTGCGAGAGATAGAGGCAGATGCACAGATCATTGTCTGTGCGAACAAGATCGATCTCGTTCAAGAACAGAAGCTGGAGAGCGCGATTGACGTGATTAGGGAGAGATTCATCGGGACAACTGTTGTCCCTATCAGCGCACTCAAGGGTGAGAATTTAGACAAGTTGTTTGAAGCTGTCTCGGCAAGGATCAACGACATGAAACTCTCCGCGGGACCTCGGCCCCAGCTCTCTCTCAACGAAGTTACAACTAGATCCGGATTCACTGAACAATCTAGACCCGCACCAAGCTTGGAGAGGCATGTGAACGCCGGGGAAGATGCCTGAAAGCAGGCCGTTCGGAAGACGCGAACCCCCGCACAACTATCCAACAGCCCCTGATCTCTACGCGGATCCACGTAACTTCATGTATCCGCTGGACAAGCCGACAAGGGCGAAACTTGCGAGAAGATACTTCGACGAGCTGCGCAATAGGAACAAGTACACCGAACAGGAGCGCC
>JALHTB010000082.1 GCA_022865625.1 Candidatus Bathyarchaeota archaeon | reverse complement strand
TGAGTGCGAGCGATTGCTTGAGTTCGGCGTGGTCTTTGATGCGGATCCATTCTCTCCCAGGAATCTTTCCAGGCGCCCAGGGGAGGCTGTCCAAGGTCTTCTCGAGCGGCGTCGAGGATGCTGAGGTATCTTTCTGTGCGAGTCCGTTTGGACTCTTAGGCGGCGATGTGAGAGACTTTTCGGGCCCCCAAACTTTCGGGGCAGCAGGTGTGATTTCCTGAAGAGCTTTTCTGAGTAGTGCGTTGATGTCTCTGTACGCGTCCAGCGGGTTCTCAAGCGGTGCGAGATCGCGCTTCAAGGATACCGTCGGGCCAGTCGGGCCAATGCTGAGGCCCACCCGTGTGGGCTGACGGATCCCTTGAGGAGCGCTCATTTCGGCTGTGCCTCCCGTTGGTCGTCGATGATCTCTTGCTCAAGGTATTCGTTGGCGCATGGTTTGCTGCAGAACCAGCCGGTCCAGTGATCGCAATCGGTGGAGAAGCTGACTGTGACCACTGGGTACGGTAGGTCCTTGCTGCAGCGACAGCATCTTCTCATTGCGTGGAACCCTCCAGAATCTTTGCGATGTCTTCGAAGAGTGCAGGGTTCGGGAGGTATTCGCCGGCGCGTGTGCAGATCACACGCGGCTTCGCGCCGTCCATGATGTGATTCTCAATCGCGTTGACGCTTGCGATCTCGTTGACGCGGCGGTCGATTGTCCGCTTGGATGGGAACTTCCAATCTCTCGGCCAAGCGCCTTCACGTTGGAGACTTCGCACACTTTCGGCGACACGTTGGTAGATGTCGATGAGCGTGGGGGCTTTGTGGTGCTGGCTCGCGTATCCTCTCACCGCATAGAAGGCGAACCATTGCAGGTTCACGATGTAGTCCTTGTCCGCGAGAAAACCAGGAATGTACGTTTGCGTTTCCACGTAGCCATCTCGTACCGCGTCTTCGACGCGCCGGAGAGTATTCAAGTCGGACGCAATTTTGTGGAGATGCTGACGGTCACCTGGTGTCAACCGCTCGTACGGCTCGAGGAGCCGTCCCTCACGCAGGTCAGGAGTGCTCATGCCGGCATCATCCTCCATGTCAGCGCGAGGGGTCGATTGAGGCAGTCGTCGCAGACTTCGCTTGCTTTGACTTGGGCAGTTTTGCTTGTCGATTTCGGCGAAAATTGTTGACCGCATGATGAGCAACGCTTCATGGCTCTCGCCTCACGGGTTGCCGTAGACGTCGTCGTGGATGACTGTCAACGCGTAGGAGAGGGCGTCCGCAGTCTGGGCAGAGTTTGATTCTCCTGACGCCGCCGATCAGTGACTCGGCCGTGACGCGCAGTTTGGTGACAGGGATCCAGCCGCATGTGGGACAGTTCACCTGATGATTCCGGTAGATCCAGCGCGATGTCAACTGCTCAAGCCTTCAGATGGGTTTGCACGGAGAGTTCGTCGGCGAGGTCGTGCAGTCGCTGGAGGAATTTCTGCGCCCGTTCAACCGTGGCGAAACCTTGGAGCTGGACGCTGAGTTTGACGTCGTCGCCGGTGATCTTGATGCTGGCGTTCTTGACTTCGACATCCGTGTCGGTCATGCGCTCTGGTCTCCCTGGTGACGACAAGGCATCACATGTCCTGGTTTCGAGCACTCTGGTCCAATAGCGCCTCTGCCCGAGACCGTGATTTTTGACAAGTCGATCAGCCGTACTCCACAGCAGCTGCAGTACACATCACACGGATCGATACCCAATTCCGTCAACATTTTCACGTTGACTTGGGTCCGGATTTCCTTTCGGGAGTAGACGCGGACTTCGCGTCCCAGCGTGGGATCCATCCACATGCGAGGCATCTATGCCGGAACCTCCGTTCTCGGTTGCGCTGGGCAGTGTTGCCTGTGTTCATGGACTGCCTTGTCGAGAGCATCATGATCGTATGTCTGGCTGCGATAGACTTCTTGGCCGCAGTCGCGGCACATCAAAACTACTGGTTCAGGTTCAGGCAAACGTCATCGAGAAACAGAGTAACTATGGTAGGGCGGCTATAACTGAACGTGGAGCGATTTACACACCATGGGCTCCACGCGGGTACTTTCCGTGACATCTCCCGCAAACCAGTCGCAAGTTCGTCAACTCAGCATTCTCAGGATTTCCATCAATATGGTGAACCAGGAGATCTTCCGTAGTCCCACAGTCTTGACATTTCCCACCGAGAAGACTGATCAACGCCTTGCGGTAGCCGACACTCCGCTGACCATCCCGTCGCTGCGACTCCGTGGTTGGGCGACGCCCAATGATCAACCCGTAACTTACAATCTCGGTCTCCCGTCGCACCATACTCAGGAAGTCGTCAAATCTGCCAGTGAAATCGAAACCATGTATGACCGCCCACTCATAATTACTCTTGTCAAGCAGGACATGAACGTCCTTCTTGGCGGGACGACCAACCAAATCTAATCAGCCTTGCATTCCTGCAGGCGATGCTTGCTCTCGGTCACATGAACATGCTCAAACTTTTGACCGCATTCGGGGCACGTCCATAGATGCTTGTCATCCACAACGAGCGCAGCCTTCTCAACGGGTTCGGCTTTGCCACTATCGCCGGGTAGCTCAGCAATTATTCGACGCCAAGGAACAAGTGCGTAGTCTCCCCAAGAAACATCTGCCCCAGATCCGGGCCGACCTTGAACTTTTGGACAGGCTACTCAGCGGGTACCTGAAGGCTTGATGGCTCCGACTGTGCGTAGTCTCGCATCCACGGATTCGGCTACGAACTCATCCACCGTCAACGATCGATGCGTCCGCCGGATCCACGCGAAAGCCTCCCGGTAAAGACGATAAGGAATCGTCACCTGAATATCTCCTTCTTGGAGGATCGGGTTTCGCAGCAACAATTCACCACCACGCCAGTCAGAGCGCCTGGGTGAACGATAACCTCTGAGGCGGCACCCGTCCAAGGAGACCCAAGTGACCCTAACCCCCTAGAAAGGCCGCGATCGCAAGTGTTCTCATTCTAGAGGGGTCCACACCAGTCTGATCTAGCAAAAGAAACATGAAGGCATGAAGGCTACCCTGGGGGCTTCATGCCTAGCTGCTGCACTACTCCCATCATATCTGAGTAGTTCCAACTCTCCACGATCTTGCCGTCGGCGATGCGATCGATGTGGATGCCCGTGATTGTCACTGGTTTGTTAGTTGCGGGCATGCCCATGAACTCACCCTTGTGCGTGCCGGTTGCGGTCCAGCGGCAAGCGATTTTGTCTCCTTCCGCGAGCATGTCTTCCAGTTTCGCCTGCATATCGGGGAAGGCCTTGTTCGTCAGCAATGCCGATTGCTTCATACCGTCGAGGCCTGGGGGCATTCCGGGAAGCGATGGATGGCAGACCCAGTCTGTGGCGTAGAACTGCTCTATTGCGGCCATGTTCTTCTTGTTGAAGATCTCCTCATACATTCGGCGCTCAAGCGCCTTGTTCTCTTCTGACATGAGATATTCCACTCCTTTCCCATTGGGTACTATTGTCATCGCGCCCCTCCTCGGCGCTCGTGTGTATGGCATAGAAAGCAGCGAGATCCAAACAGGCGAGCAGCGAATCCCAGACAGCCGTGCCTTGTATGCTGCGTATGGGTTTATGAATGTTGGTTCTGTTAAGTTGTCGGCTCACGGCCAAGCCTGTTAACTGGCGGCACATGAACCGCGTTTGCTTCGGCTAAGGGGATCTTCATGCTGGATGGGAGACAAGCATATAGAAACCTGAGCCGAACGAACCCTCGGCACGAAAGACTGAAGAACTATCCCATGGGAATTGCAGAGAAACCCTTTAGCGTGGGCCGCGAAATGATTGGAACCGCAAGAAGAACCGTCCGTGAACCACTTGGATCTGCTCGCTCTAGTAATCATTGTCGTGGTCTCTCTTCCAGTATACCTAATCGCATACTACCTGCATCAGCGGTGCACGAAATTGGAGACTAGCAATCAGATCATCCTCGAAGAACTCAAGGGTCTCCGTCATGACCTAGAGGCTAGGTTTGGGGTGAGGTTCTCCGATAAGGGGTTCAGCGAGGCCGATGTCTTTCCCTTCTTTTTCGCCGTGGCCAACGCCCTGCATAGATTTGAGAGGGACAACAGAGAGGGCGAAATGGGACGAGATTCTATCACAGAGGCGAGAGGCTATGTTGCCATCTTGAACCTCATCCTCTCTTGGGCTGAGGCGAACAGAATCGAAGGAGTCAAGAGAAAAGCGATGGAACTTCTCACGCGTTCCGAGGAGATTCTCCAGAAAACGAAGCGGCTATGACAGAAATCTGACGAGTCTTTCTGCTAGTTTTTCGTGAAGGTCGTCGTTCATTGGTGCGGCGACTTTCGTAACTCTGGATGTCGGGTCATCATCAAAGAAGACATGCCCATAATGCTTCTTCTCACCTTCGATCAGGGTCAGTGAGGACCCTCTTATCTCCCACACTTGGTCAGTGCTCAATCTTTTTGCTTCTTTGACATTCCTATTGTTGAAGACCACCTTTGTTCTGACTTTCTCAAAGGAGTTCTCATCTATTTCGATGGTCGCTGTGTCACCGTAGTATATGTGCAATTTCCACTCCGGAACTAGACCATCGTCCTCTAGTGATTGGAGAAAATCCAGAACCTTCGCTTTGTCCAGAGTGGCCCTTTCCGGCTCCTTGCCGCTTCCTCTGAGAAAGCTTGCAAGTTCTCGTACTGCTGAATGCCGTGTCTCTGTATCATCTGTCTCAAGGATGACGAGGTCTGACTTGCCAACTTGATGAACGAAATACTTTCTATTCTTCGTTCCCAAACGGAGGATGTATCCGTTTCCGTGTTTAGAACCGCCTCGGATTCCTGCGAGATTCGACGTGTCAAAATCCTTGACCCTCAGAAAGAGGGCAACACGATAACCACGACTCGTAATGGGCATAAGCAGCCCTTCAGTATCTGAGTCAATTATGCAATAGGTGCGATTTATCACTTTGCGTTTGCTCTCGTCTTTTCGTGTGTCTTGCGGCCTGTCTGCTGAGGTCTAGTCAACCGTTCGTGTCTTCTAGAGGAGGTGAGGAATGACAATGAAGAACTCTTTTATCCTGTACTCTAGGGTTGAAGTTGGGGAAGACCTAGTGGACTGTGTCTACCTCTTCAAGGACGGATGCCGAGCACAACCGATTTTGGACAAAGAGGCAGGATATTACAAACCGACCGAGGAAGACCAAAAGATCTTCTGCAGAAACCAGCGCCGGATGCGAACTTGCCCCCGTCTTCAGACTTACGAGATATATTTAAAAGCAATCGGTTTGGAGAAACCTGAAAAAGCTACTGCCGACTACCGTTCTGTATGAGCGTCAGCCACTTGTTCTTGCCTTTGATTTCGATTCCACAGGCCTCAGCTGGGGTTCAGAAGAAGAAGGCATAGACGGTGGCGAGACAGACTCTAGAAGTGGGAAGAAGTGGGAACTAGAAGACCACACAGAGATCACGGTTTCAGAAGAAGCTCCACCGGCTGAGGTTATCTCCCCGTCCACCGTGATTCAATGGTTCATGTATGGAGTGATCATAGCGACGGTGTGCATCTTGGCCGGAGTTGCGATAGCATATCTGTTGCTCCGCTCAAGACCTGTGAAATAGCAAAACTTCAGTCAAACGCGCGGTCAAGACCGACAGCAGCTCGATTCTCGATCTATATCGGCCTGCTCAATAACGCCTTTTTAAGGGGATCATGTTTGTCCCGCTCGTTGAACAGCAATGAGCGCCGACGGTCTCGATGGGCTCCTGTCTCGGGGCTCCTACAGGAAGAGGAGCATGAGACTCAGGAGACTGCTAAGCATAGTTCTCTAGTGCCGGCGCTCGAGTGCCACGCGTAGAGCGGATAGCGGTCACAGTCCTACGTGAGCTATAGCCTCTAGGAAGCCTTGACCATAGGCTCGCTTGCACATGTAATCGGCCTGTTCCTTGACCTCTTTCGGAGCGTTTGCCACTGCGATCGTGTATGCTGGCAATCACCTTTGATGAGGAATTCGCCGAAATAGCTGGAGTTCCAGTGAATCGCCTCTACATCCTTCTCCTCTGTCTGATCGCTCTGACGGTTGTCATGTTGATGAGAATCGTCGGGATCATACTGGTGGTGGCTCTGCTGACGATTCCTGCTGCAATAAGCATTCAATTCACCCACAGGTTGAGGAACATAATGCTTCTTTCGATAGGTCTAGCCGCACTGTTCTCGGTTGCGGGACTTTGGGCGTCCTACGTCCTCGATATCGCTTCGGGTGCGACGATAATAGTCGTATCAGGGATCGCCTTCTTCGTGGCTTCTTTGCCCAGAAAGATACGTTGGAGTCTGTGCTCCGGTGACTCGTCTCAGACGAGTTACATCGTCACCGTTCTCAACCATCCCTAAGACCCACGCTAAAGCTTCCAAGGCGCCCCGCGCGTAGTCATTCATAGGTTGAGCTTACTGACCCAGCCTTCCAGGATGCTGGAGATCAACTCCTCCGGCTCAAGAGGACTCTGGATCGCCGCCAAATACGCGAGGATCCTCCGATACGTCGGGTATGGAAGCATCACGCTGATGTGACCGGTAACCTCCGGATCCTCGCTCACGGGTGACGCGGACATGGAGTCCCAAGGGGATCGACCCCATTCATATCCGCTAGGGGAATCGACAGCACAAGGAGAGACCTGAGCGAAAGTGACCCCCCTAGAAAACCCGCGATCGCAAGTGTTCGATTCCGTTAGAGAAATCCCGTTGCTTCTGTCGATGATCTTCGCGCAGCACAAGAGACTCATGGAACTAGAGAAACACATCAAGGAAAGGCCAGCGTGAGAAGGATCCCTTCTGATCTGTTTCACTGGGGAGTCTGCCTTGCCGGTCATCTCTTCGGTCCATATTACCGATCTCGCTTCGTGTTAATTCATGATGCGGAGAACGAAACGACTGAGAGATTATCCACAACTGCCATGGGTTGACCAGAAGATCTGTCCACACCCATTGCCCACCCTCTTAATGAAATTCAATGACGCCGATGAAACCGTCTTCCGTTGCGATATCTGCGGAAAAATCATGACACTGATCGAACTTGCGAACGAAGCTGTGAGGTGAATGGCTTGTCTGAGGCCCCAAACGACGCCTGCATTTGCTGCGGAAAGGAACTTGCTAACGGTCGCTGTCTCAGGTGCGGAACCTGTGAACGATGCGGAACCTAGACACCGAACTGAGTATCCGCCGCGCTGGAGTAGGGTGTCAAGGTGGGTTAGGGGGCGAGCTTGCTGGCGTTGTGAACTCTGCCGAGTCAAGAACGGGCCTCCTCCGAACCTCCTCACAGTTCACCACTTGGACGGTAAGCTCAGCAATGCATCCGCGTATTGGCCAAGACCAAGTCCAAGATCAATGGCGATAGGGTGCATCCATCAGCTTCCTGAAAAATGGCATGCCACAATGTCCGTCTTAGCCTAGACTGTGGATTCCTCTTCATGCACAGGGTCTTCTCCGCTTGCGGACCGCAAGCCATCCTCGCCCGGAGATACCAACAATACTTACCTGATTCTCCCCCGGGCTACCAACAATACTTGTTCGTTATGCTAGGAATAAGAGGAGGACACATCCGCAGCAGCTAAGTGCAGACACGTGGTCTTCTAGAGGGGATCAGCCTTGCCGAAACTCGTTGAAATCGAGGGAATAGATGAGGCCGGGCGGGTGGGCGATAGGATCTTCGTGGTCAGGCTCGGAGTGCCTCTACCTAGTGAGTCTACCATCTTGCTTCAGAACTTGGAGCATTTCGACAACCTGCTGGTTCGGCATTCAGATTTGCAGGGCAGAGATGCAACCAACTTGCTGAAGTATGCGAGAGATCTACTGGACAATCCCCACATATCTTCGACAATCTTCGTCTTACGAGAAAGCACTCAACTCAGACTGTTGAGAGAACTCATGCGGTTGCAGGCAGAAAACCAATTTGTTCATCGCAAGACACTGATTCAAATCATAAAGCGAGAAGATTATCGGCCTGAAGATCTCTCCAGTGTAATCACTGATCTTTCGGTCCTTGAGAAAGAGCCGGTGTACGTTGAGTCTTTCGTGAAGGCTTTTGCCATCCGGAAAATCACTATGAAACTCGAGACACTGTCCCCGCTGCTTCGCGACCCGAGACAGATTGACAGGCTGATAGTCGTCCAAGTGGACGGCGGATTTCCATTTGTCTTCTGGTGGAAAGATCTAATCGACTCAGGCGTGTTGTCCAAGATGAAGAGAGGAACGGTGTTCTTCGCTGGCATCACTAACGCGGATGGTCATTACCCCCTGGTGTCTGCTGCAGGCGCCGTGGCATCTATTCTTCACAAGTATCCGCAGTACAGCCACTTGTACCCTACTCGAGAGTTGGAAATCGAAAATGATAGTGAACTACCAGATCAGAGTTTCTATCGCGGACATATCACTTCTCTGACTCGTCCCACGTTCCAGTTCAGGATGCTGTTGATTGGTGATATCGGAGATACGTTGCGCTCATTGTTACCATACGCATTCCACAAAGCACAGAGAACAAAGACTTGGGAAGCTTTCAAGATCGAAAAGAGCGTCGAAGACTTCCTAGCAACTTACGGGGCCGGAGGGCCGGAAAACACCATAGGCGTGTACGGAGCACTTAACACTCCTGCTGACAAGGACGGTGTCAAGCTCCTCCGCGATGAAGGTTATCCTTGCTATCATACGAGCGACCTCAGGTCCAGCGTTGAAGGGCTCTTCGACGATCTTGCTAGCGAAATAGAGTTGCTTCCCTCTGAGAGGAGGAGCACCATACAGCTCAAATTGACCGCGCTAAGAGAGAAGTGTAAAAAAGAGTTAAAGTGAAAGTGACGGTATGGTTGCGGTGTCTCGTTTCTCTTACAGACTGAGACGCTTTGACGGGTAGTCAGAGCGCCTTTTTGTCGTCAACCGAACAGCCGCCTTGTACGCATATAAAGGTTTCACCTCGTCGCATGGGCGTGTTCTATCCACTGTGATGTGTCAGGTCTCTGAAGTGTACGTCTGCGGGATACAGATAGCCTATTCGTTGATGTGGACGCTCGTAGTTCCAGTAGTTCACGAATGCTTGATTATTCAACTCTAGACATTCTTATCACTGACACATCAGGGTGGATAGTTCACCTCGTCGCATGGGCGTGTCAATGGACCGGAAGCTACTTCCACGGCTTGAGCTACGAACAATACTTGTTCGTTATCCCCCCGGGCTACCAACAACCGCGGCCGGCATTCGCGGTCACAGCGCTGAATCTTCTGTTCAGAGCCCTCTCCCAGCGCTGGACCCTCTTGCCACACAACGGAATCAATACCATTCATAGCCAATGAGAGAACAGAAGCACAAGGAGAGACCCAAACGAAACAAGCCCCAGGTCGACCGTCCCAACGCTTAAAGCGCCATTCTTGACCAATTGAAGTCAGCGAGAGGGTCGAGCGTGATTAATGTGGTTCTGTGGTTCCTTTCGCGTAGGATGGGTGCTCTTACCTTCCTGTTGGCATTCATGCTCGTGTTTGCCACATTTCAGGCAGCAAACTCGACAGCGCCCAAAGTTGTGATCCAATCCCTGAATTATCCGGACAAGGTACACCCGAACGAGAAGTTCTTCATCGACATCGTATTCGTGTGCAATGACGTCAACGGATGGGCCAAGGCCAAGCTCTATCTGAAGGAACAGGAACTGAAGGCTTCAGACGGAATCTGGTGTGGTTGGTTCGGAAAGGAAGCGGGAAAGAACATCACGGTAACCCTATCTGATATCACCCTAGCCGCCAACGCGGAACCGTACGCCCTAGAGATTACGATGTTCTGGCAACCGCTTTCTATCTTCGGGGGAGAACTCAGACAGGAATCCAAGTCGCTTGAAGTAAGTGTCGTCAACATCGTTCTGAGTGCCGACTGTCTTCCAAATAGCGTGAATACGAATGAAGTCTTCACACTACGATGCTCGATAACAAACGAAGGAAACGGACTAGCACACGACGTGGTCGCCGCAATCGCTGACTACCGTGACTTCTCCCCTAAGGGCCAATTGCAGGAGAAGATCGGTGACCTCGAGCCAGGTCACCCTAGATCGGTTTCCTTCAACATGTCCTCTCCCTTCGCGATCTATGCAAGCGTACACAACATGGTCCTTAGCTTGAATTATCGAGACTGGGCGAACAAAGAATATGTGACTCGCCAAGAGTTGCCCATCAAGGTGGATGTGCCCCCAGAGGCCCTCGTGAGTTACTGGGGACCGATAGGAATAATCGCCGCAATTATGATCGCAATAATCATATTCGCCCTACTTGCTCGCAAGCTCATAATCAATCGCAAAGGCATGATCTTCCAGAAATAGAGGCAGAACGCTCCAAACTGACCCGTCGTTGGTCTACCGGCACACCGGAATCGATACCATTCACAGAGCATAAGCGAACCCTGTCGCAACGAGAGAGCTAGACGAAACTAGCAGCCACCAAGATGAGCCCCATCGCTTGCCCACGCACCAGATATCGGGGGAGGAAACTAGAAAACGATTGTCATGGTTCATGCCGGTCCGAAGCGGAATGCACAGCAAGTCTTGACTCAATCGAGGTCCTCCAGCCGGAAAGCCTCTCGCCTCGCGCGGAATCAATACGATTCATAGCCGACGAGAGAATCAACATGGAAGGAGACAGAGGAACGAAACTGCCAGCGCCTATATAGAGACGTCACAGAAACGGAGGGTAAACCTTTAGTCCACGAGGGCCAGGCTACAGCAGTGACTCCGATCATGAGCGTTCCGGGGGCACTCGCCCTGACTCCGACGGCGGCAAGACGCTTAGTGAGATGCGAGGCCCATTTACAGGACTCCGCAGCACAATACATTCTGTCGTCAGGTGGGCGTGTGGGGGCCCTGAGGGCGTCGTCCCTGCCGGCCGCCCCTATTCAGAGTTGGAACATGATGGCCCTGGCATCTACATCTTGAGAAGGATGATCAAACTTGAATCAAGACGAGATGAAAGTCGTAAAGGACCCGGTCCACGGTGACGTCTTTCTAAGTTACAGTGATTGCAGACTAATAGATACCTGGGAGGTTCAGAAACTTAGGAGGATTACGCAGCTAGGAACCGTCCAATGGGTATATCCGGGAGGAACTCACACTCGTTTTGAGCATAGCATTGGGACACTATCTTTGGCTTTGAAAATAGCACGAAACGTCCTATTTGAACGTGACGAGTTGGAAGAACTGCGTTCGATAAGAAACGAGCTCTCAGCTGCTGCTATTTTCCATGACAGCGGCCACTTGCCATTTTCTCATTGTCTTGAAGAAGCAGGTCTTGTCTCCGACCACAAGGAGAGAAGCGCGAAGATCGCAGAACGTGTGATAGAGTCTGTGCCTGGGAACATTGGGCTTTCAGGAAAGGAAGTCTCTCGAATAATACTCGGAGAGAGAAATGAGTATCTATCAGACATCATAAGCGGAACCTTGGACGCGGATAGGCTTGACTACCTCCAGAGAGACCAGTTGCATACTGGAGTCGCCTATGGAGGAATCGACCTTAGGCTACTGACCCTGTTTAGGAGACGGTTAAACAGACTCGTCATTGATGAGCGTGGTGTAGTTCCAGCGGAAACAGTTCTTCATGCAAGATTCGTCTTGAGATCCGTGATGTACGATCACAAGACTACTAGATGTGTCCAATCGATGATTACGCGAGCTTTGGAGTACGCATGTGGACGAGACGATGTCAATAAGGGACGAGAAATGAGCCTTAATGAAATAGAAGCATGGGATGATGCCCAGTTACTCTCAAAGCTCGAAGAGTATGATTACTCAAAAGAGCTCATAAGTCGAATTCGATCTAGGTCTTTGTATAGGCTTGCAGGCATTGCATTGGAGGATTTCTTGGAAAGGCCGGGAGGCCATATCGGAGATGCTCAAGAGATGACGCTAGAGAGAAGGCGCACGTATGAAAACGCAATCGCAGGAAAGCTAGGATTAGACCCTTACGAGATAATCATAGACAAGGGTAACAGGGACCGATATGCCGTCCAGGAGGCAAAGATTCCGGTCTATAGGGGAGAAGAGGAGCTGGGCCCGCTAGAGAATGTCAGCGTGATAGCCCGGAACATGAATGCTCAACATAAGCACCTCTGGGGAATAAGACTCTATGTGTCAGGTAGATGCCTAGATGAAGCTCGAGAGGAATTCAAGCGGGTCAGCAAGATAGAGCTTCAGAAACCGCATAAACTTCGCTTGCATTACAATCCGTTCATGATGTGAGAATCATACTATTACGTTCCGAAAGCACTAGACGTTCTGTGGAGAGGTTCAATGCAGAGGGACACAACACCGTCGTTGTGAACCCCTCCAGTCGACCTGATCAGAATCCAGAATCAAAGGCGAGAATAGTTCGCTCATAGTCAAAGCCCGAGAGATCCTACGCAACAGCAGACCTGTTGTTTCCATACGCTCGTAACGCTCTCTCGTTTCAACGTGGCATAGCAATCGCAGACCGACGTGTTGTCACGGTACAGGACGAGATCACAACGGCAAGGCCAAGCGAGGCCTGGTGGTTCATGCATACCAAAGCCGGCGTTCAGTCGAGTCATGACAAACGCACATCGACTTTGACACAAGACTCAGCTCGCCTCAACTGTTCAATTGGTTCGCCTCCGGAAGCACAATTCCCGGTAATGGACGCCCGACCACTGCCGTCTTCACCGAATCCCTCGGGGCAGACTCCTAACATCGGCATACGGAAACTGACCGTCCACATGAACGGCCTAACTGCAACTACCCTAAACGCCCTCACGGTGCCCTTGAAAGTTGGAGAAGAGCCACCTGAACCGCCAAATCTGGAACCATTGGCACGCTGGTAAGCCCTTCAGGACGAAACCCAAATAGGATCAAGTTATAACGACTGCGCATAAACGGGCTCAAAACCTTTATTTTAGCTCTGAAACCACCCCGGGAACGCCCCGCAACAAGTAAGGAAACCCCCACGTTTACTATGATAAAAGATGGCTACCAATCCCTGGTCTAGCCGGCACCCTGTCGACAGGGCGGTGACTCCCAAAAAGCACTGAGAGAAGTGCTAAACCTACTTGCGTGGTCTTTCCTTCTTCACTCTACCAACGATGTGGTCGACAATCTGGCTGAGAGGAGTCCCAGGACCGAAGTTCCCTGTTATGCCCTCTTTCTCGAGTATCGACTTATCTTCCTCTGGAATTATGCCTCCACCAACCAACACCATGTCATGTGCGCCCTTTTCCCGCAGAAGTGCAGCGACCTTTGGGAAGGCAGTCAGGTGCGCGCCGTTAAGCAGACTCATGGCCACAACGTCAACATCTTCATCGATCGCCATCTGTGCTACTTGCTCGGGGGTTGCCAGCAATCCGGCGTAGATGACCTCCATACCAGCGTCTCGGAATGCTCTGCAGAGAATCAGCGCGCCTCGGTCGTGCCCGTTTGGCTGTTCAGATCTCTAGCCCGGGTTTTGCTACGAGGATCCTGATCCCTGCGCCTGGCTTGGGCTCAGGCGCTTTCAGTGTCGCAGTCTGCGTGGTTCCTCACCTTGGCCTGTATGTCCCGGGTGGCTCTCATAACATTAACGTTCGAATTGCCGAGGTTCTACAGGATGCCTGGTTCTCTCCATTCGCCGAAGACTTCTCTACCGACATCCACTATCTCGCCGAGCGTTGCATATTCAGTCACGGCTTCTAGGATCGGCCCAATGCAATTCGCTCGGTCATCCTCCAAGGCCCTGCGAAGATTCTCTAGGGTGCCCTTGACACGCGAACTGTCGCGACGCGCTCTTAGGTCCTTGAGTCTGCGAATTTGCCTTTCTTGAGCTGCCATATCTACCTTCAATGTGTTGATTGGTGGTTGCTCCTTCACAGGATACTTGTTTACCCCTACGACCGCCCTTTCCCCGCGTTCGATTTGCTTCTGATATCTGTATGCTGTATCGGCGATCTCCTTCTGGAAGAATCCGTCTTTGATCGCAGGAAGTACTCCACCGAGGGATTCGATCTTGTCGAAGTATTCGTATGCGCGTCTTTCCATCTCGTTCGTCAAAGATTCGACGTAATATGAGCCGCCGAGTGGATCGATCACATTTATCACTCCAGTCTCTTCCGCAATGATCTGCTGTGTTCTCAGCGCAATCGTTGCGGCCTCTTCCGAAGGCAACGCCCAAGCCTCATCATACGAGTTTGTGTGAAGCGACTGGGTTCCCCCAAGCACTGCTGCAAATGCTTCGATGGCTGTGCGTACGATGTTGTTCAGCGGTTGCTGCCAAGTAAGGGAAGCTCCGGATGTCTGAGTGTGGAATCTCAACAGCATGGACCGCGGATCTTTCGCCCCGAACTTCTCCTTCATCACATATGCCCAGATACGGCGTGCTGCCCGAAACTTCGCGACCTCTTCGAAGAAGTCCATCCCACAGTTGAAGAAGAATGAGAGTCTTGGCGCAAACTCATCCACTCGGAGGCCGGCCTTCATGCCAAGCTTGACATATTCGAATCCGTCGGCGAGTGTGAATGCGAGTTCCTGAAGGGCGCTAGATCCTGCTTCGCGGATGTGGTACCCGCTAATGCTCACGTAGTTCCATTGAGGTAGATTCTTCGTCGAGTAGGCGATCAGGTCTCTTATTATGCGCAGGTGGGCCTCAGGCGGGTAGGTCCACTCTTTCTGGGCTATGTATTCCTTGAGAATGTCAGTCTGGGCAGTGCCTCTTAGCTGACTAGGTTGTACACCTTGTTTCCTCGCGACTGCGAGATACATGCAAGTCAATACCGCTGCCGGAGCATTGATTGTCATGGAGGTGCTGACCTTGTCCACAGGGATGCCAGAGAAGATCTCCTCCATGTCCTCGAGCGAGGAGACGGATACACCGCACTTGCCAACTTCGCCGAGTGACCGAGGGTTATCTGCATCATAACCGTAGAGTGTTGGCATGTCGAAAGCTATGCTGAGTCCAGTCTCGCCGTGATCAAGCAGGTATTGGAGTCTTCGGTTCGTGTCCTCTGGAGTACCGAAGCCTGAGAACATGCGCATGGTCCAAGTTCGTCCACGATACATTGTCGGATGGATGCCACGGGTGTACGGGTAAGCCCCAGGAAACCCAAGATCCTCTTCATATTCAGCCAATCCGATGTCGCTCGGGGTGTAGATTCGACTCAACGGAATGCCCGAAGGATTCTCGAGGAGCATCTTGCGTTCCGGGTTTTCCGATAGCCAACGACTCAGAACCTGCTTTTCCCATCTTCTGCGCGCACCAGCAACCCGACGCATCTGAGCTTGTAGGGGTTGGCGAGATGTGGTTCTATTCTTTGCTTTCAGCTGCTTCAATGTCATCTTCCAGAAGCCCGTACGATCTGCCCAGGACATTGCGACACCTTCGCTCTGCGCTTGAAGTCTAGGGGGAGAAGCTATAAGCGCTTTTTCCGACACTTGCTTCGAGATCACTCGTTTCGGAGTGGGTGAATAGGGATGAAGGCGGCAAAAGAGATGCGTACAGACTCGGAGATACCTGTGGATGCTTCCTACTCAGGGACTCCCCCTACCTCGGAAAGTGATACGGGGTTCCGGCCTGGTAGCTACCCGTTCACCCGAGGAATCTACCCGACGATGTACAGGGAGAGGGTCTGGACGATGAGACAGTACAGCGGTTTTGGCAGCGCTGAAGAAACGAACGAGCGATTCAGGTATCTACTGCAACAAGGGCAGACAGGATTGAGCGTCGCATTCGACCTTCCGACTCAACTTGGGTTGGATGCCGACAGCCCCCGTGCCCAAGGAGAAGTAGGGAAGGTCGGCGTTCCCATCAATACACTTGATGATATGCGGACTTTGCTGAAGGACATTCCTCTGGACAAAGTCAGCACTTCCATGACCATCAACTCAACTGCCTCCACGCTCCTGGCAATGTACGTTGCCGTTGCACAGGAAAGGGGAATAACACCGGACCTCTTGAGAGGCACCGTACAGAATGACATTCTCAAGGAATACGTTGCAAGAAACACGTACGTCTATCCTCCTCGCGCCTCCATGAGACTCTGCGCGGATCTCATAGACTACTGTGCAAAAGAAGTGCCGAAATGGTACCCGATCAGCATCAGTGGATACCACATCCGGGAAGCTGGAGCAAACGCCGTCCAAGAACTGGCATTCACATTCGCGAACGCAATCGAATATGTCAAGACCTGTCTGGACAGAGGAATGACAGTCGATTCCTTCGCACCTCGCCTCTCTTTCTTCTTCGCCTGCAAGAACGATTTCTTCGAGGAGATCGCGAAATTCCGAGCCGCACGCCGAATCTGGGCGAAGATAATGAAAGACATGTTCAACGCACAGGCAAAAGAGTCGTTGATGGTGAGGTTCCACACTCAAACAAGCGGAGAAAGCCTGACTGCGAAACAACCCCAGAATAACATAGTGCGAGTCACACTGCAAGCTCTTGCCGCTGCGCTTGGCGGTACGCAGTCGCTTCACACAAACTCGTTCGATGAAGCTCTTTGTTTGCCTACAGAGCAGGCCGTGAAGGTGGCGCTTAGGACCCAGCAGATACTTGCGTACGAGTCTGGCATAGTGAAGTGCGTTGACCCTCTGGGCGGATCCTACTTCCTCGAGCACCTGACTGACGAGATCGAGAGAAGAGTAGACGCGGAGATCAAGAAGATCGGCGACATGGGAGGAGCACTTGCAGCTATCGAAGCTGGCTACATGCAGGACGAGATAAGACGAAGTGCTTACGATGCCAAGTTGCTCCAAGACAGGGGAGAGAAGACCGTTGTCGGGCTCAACAAGTTTGCGGATGAAGAGGCCCTACATTTCAAGATCCACCGAGTCGACCCGAAAGCAGAAGCGAAGCAGCTTGACAAGCTTCGGAAGTACAAGAGCTCGAGAGACGCACAGAGCGTAGATCGAGCATTGCAGAACTTGAAGTCTGTTGCCGATGCATCTGCAAACCTGATGCCCAGCATGCTTGAGGCTGTGAAGGCAGCTGCAACAAATGGCGAGATCAGCAACGTTCTCAGAGATGTCTACGGCGAATACAAGCCAAAGACGCGATTCTAAGATTGTCCAATGGCATGACGTACTCTCGAGTGCCCATCCTGTTGTGATTTCAAATGGATCCATCACAAGAGCAGAGTCTCGCCGAACTCGTGGCGAAAGCTGTCAAGGGCGATCGAAGATCGCTCTCCCGCCTAATATCGAGGGTTGAGAACGATCGGAACGTCGCGAAGGAAACAGTCAAGCTGACGTTCCGGGACACCGGGCGAGCAACAGTTTTGGGAGTCACAGGTCCCCCTGGATCTGGGAAGAGCACTCTCATAGCCGCCCTTTCAAGACAACTCAGCTCCAGAGGAAAGAAAGTCGCGGTAGTTGCAATTGACCCGAGCAGTATGTTCTCAGGAGGCGCGCTCCTGGGCGACAGGATACGTATGAAGGATCTGACCGAAGATCCGAACGTTTTCATTAGAAGCATGGCAACTCGAGGGTCTGTCGGCGGGCTTTGTCGAGCAGCCGCAGATGTTGTGAGAATACTGGACGCTGGCTCTTGGAACTTTGTCATAGTTGAGACCGCAGGTGCAGGCCAGACGGACCTTGACATCGTCGAACTGGCCCGGACAGTGATAGTCGTCCTGTCTCCAGGGTGGGGAGACGAGATCCAGGCATTCAAGGCGGGCCTGATGGAGATTGGCGACATCGTCGTCGTGAACAAGGCAGATCAGCCAGGCGCGAACAGAACCCTGTTGGACATCAGAGGCATGATGCAGACGTATGGTGCCGAACGTAAATGGCAGCCTCCGGTGCTCCTTGTGGACTCGCTCAAACCAAACGGAATTCCAGAGCTGGTCACGGCTATCAACGAGCATCAGGAACACATCGCCGAGTCCGGCCTCTCGAAAGGAGGTCACACAGATGGCGAGGTTCAGCTTTTGGCTGCAGTGAGGCAGGAGCTCGAACTCGAATTCATTCCTAGCCTGCGCAGAAGTCCGGAGTTCCCGGAATACGTTAAGAGGATTTCTGAGCGTACTATTGATCCGTATACAGCTGCTTCAGCACTCATCGGTGCGGCCAGACGAAGATAGACGCACTGGTTTGAAGTCGGAGAATCCTCTCGATCAAGTAGTCACTTCTTGGGCTTCTATATCAGGAACCGATCTGTGCAAGTATCGCCTCGTACTGCTCGTCTTCAATTACTCCGGTTTCCTTGAGTCGCCGAGCGATCTTTGTGACAGTCGTGAATGCGTGCAACTTCAGTCCAGCTTGACGAAGGGCGTCTTCTCCTCCCTCTTGTCGGTCTATCAAGACAAGAGCGTTCTGCACCTGACCACCTTCAGCTCGGGTGGCTTCCACTGCTTGCAGCGTGTTCTTTCCTGTAGTTATGAGATCATCAACTATCAAGACACGGTCGCCGGGAAGCAGCTGCCCTTCAATCCGCCTTCCTCCACCATGTGTCTTCAGTTCCTTTCTGACATACAGGAAGGGTTTCGCCAGTCTGTATGCGAGGATCGAAGCGTAGGGGACCCCTGCGGTCGGAACTCCTGCAATCCTCTCAAACGTAGAGATTCCCACTTTAGACTTGGCCGTCGTTTCATAGATCTCTATGACTGTGCGAAGTCCGTTCGCATCTCCCAGTATCATCCTGAGGTCGATGTAGTATGGGCTCAGCTTTCCACTGGACAGCTTGAATAAGCCGAATCTGATCGCACCAGTCTTCACGAGGATGCGACACAGCTCAGCCCTGAGATCCCGAGGGCTAGTCTTCTTGACTTTCCTTTTTCGGGGACGGGTTACCACATGATTCCCCTAGGTAGCCACTACTGCGCTACTCTAATTAGTTCTCCTGCATTCCTGACGTGGCGTCTTCCAACAAGACTGTCGGCGCTCGATCAGGTGAAGCGAATTGGAGTTCTGGTTGCCTTATGGGCAGACTGAAGTGCCAGTCGCCATACCTGATGAGAACTTGGCAGGTCTCCTTTCACCTCCAGAGGATCCGTCGAGCCAAGATCTGGAGTCACTAGTTGGCACCGCCCTTCAGTGCGCAGTTGGAGGGAAGACTCTTCTTGAAGCCGCAGGTCGAGCCAACAAGACGGTTATTGCATTCAATCACGAGTCCGTGCCATGCACTCTACTTGCGAATCACCTGGCAAGCAGATTGCTTCAGGCAAAGGCTCAAGATGTCTCCTTGCTCGAACGCGCCTCAGACCCGACCCAACCCCGCTCCAGCCGAATCTTCCCCGAGAAGGACCTAGAGACTCCATGCCCTGTCGAAAGGCACGACCCCAGAATCTCCTCGAGCGTCAAGGTTGGGCAGCTTGACGACGGTACTGAGGTCCTGCTCAATGAGGCATTCGCAAGTGCAGAGCTCAGGTGCACTATCACTGATGTCGCCATCAACCCGTTCTGGGGATACAGTGGCGGGCCAAGCTTTGTCGTGCCAGGACTGGCCTCGGAGAAGACGATCAAGAATTGTGTTCGCCCAGCGATGCGAGGTGCAAGACTGCCAGCTGTTCTTACGGGAAACCCGACATATGAGACCCTGAACAGAGCCTCACAGGCGCAGCCCGTGGATTTTGCAATTCATCTGGTGGAACGACCGGATGGCAGGATTGCGGGAGCCTTCGTAGGAGACTTCATGGCAACCTTTGAACAGGCTTGCGCACTGTCGGCGAAGACATTCAGGCAAACCCTCCAACGAAAAGTAGACATCGTCATATCGAGCGCAGGAGGAGCTCCTTGGGACCGAACCCTATTCGATGCTTCTCCAAGCATAATCATGGCCACAACAGCGTGCAAGGATCATGGAATCCTGATTCTAGTCGCCGAGTGCCCCGAGGGACTAGGAAAATTCCCATCCTCGGGGTCTACGATCCGAGACCAAAAGGCACGTCTGGCGCAGAGCCGAAGAACCCTGAGTCTGGAAGGTCTGCTTGAACACTCTCTTCAAAAGACGTCCAGCGAACATCGAACGTATCTGGTATCCACACTGCCTGAGCATCAAGCCTCACTGTACAGTCTCCTAAC
Source organism: Candidatus Bathyarchaeota archaeon (assembly GCA_022865625.1). The sequence goes on along the minus strand of JALHTB010000082.1, from coordinate 7,934 downwards.
TGCCAAAAGCGTTGGAAGTGCGGTGCAACGGGCAACCCGACACGTAGGCAAAGATGCCAAAATCGCCTTGATGCCATATGGCTCGCACACAGCAGCATCAATTGCTTAGAATATTCTCTTTCGGATTTGGGCGTCATTTATTAGCGCGAGTTTCTCCTTGCGTAGACGATCTACTCTTGAAAGCCAGACGTTTCATGTTCGCCCTTCTCGCAGTTCTGCTAGTTTCCCTTCCGTTTCCGACTGTATTTGCGCAGCAACAGAACATTGTCAGCTCTGCTGCGACTCGAACCTCATCATTTGACATAAAGGTGGTCCTGGTCGGATTTGATGAGAAGCTCATCGACAAAGACTACCTCAAGTGGAATTCTCCAGAAAGGCGATACCAGCTATTTCAGATTCCAGGCGTCAGCACGAACACTCAATACTCATTGAAATACGAGTACGCTTTTCCAAGCGAAGCGTTCACAAACGATTTGGTTCAGTTCCTGGAATCCAACGAGAAGAAAGAGTGGCGCCAGAACGTGATTTGGAACATTTCATACTTCAAGATCGGAACCGGCTACGACTGGAACTATACGCATTTCCCGGTCGCAAGCAGTAACACATACTATGCGGCCGACGATGTGGAAGAGTGGCTGGTTGAACACCAGTCTGAGTATGGTGGCTTTCCCGACGCCGGCTACGTGCTCGTGCTCGCGGATTTCTCAAATCGCCTGCCGTCAACAACGGTTGACCAATTACAGCTTGCACTTCAAGGCAAGAATGTTGAGTTCACGCCTCATTTCTATAACAAGACCTACGTAGACAGTGATCTTGGAATCAAGCTCAACCGAAGATATATGACAGCTTGGGGCGGACATTCGAGGATTTTCTTTGCGGACCTCTCAGCTGGGCCTGAGGAGACAGCTGAGCAACTGCCGATACAGCTTGCGTATGCGGTGAATGACATCGATGTCTCAACACCGTATGGAAAGACTTGGTTCAACCAATACCTGGCAGACTACATCTCGGGAGTGGTCTACAATCTCTTCACACCGGATTTTGTCTATCCAATCAACTACTCGTCATCATACAAAGTGAAGATTGTGGTGATTGACAACCGAACTGGCACGACAGATCCATCCATAGCCAAGACTTTCGACCAAGAAGCTGCAGTCAAGGAATGGAGGACCTTGGTACCTTGGGCGAATGTCACTGCCGAGACCAAGTACGTAAACATCCGAGACTATCCGGATCTCCAACGAACGATCGTGAATTCGCGGAGTCCGGCGAAATATGGGGTGCCGCCTGATTCGCCATTCGTAGATGCTCGCCCAGTCTACCAGTGGCTCAGCGAGAGTGGTCAAGGCCACATCAAGGACTTCATGGAAGTGAAACGAGATCTCGAAGAATACGACATTCCAGTATTCGCATTCGCATTCACAGGCGAATACCAGTTCGGGTTTACGTACAAAGAGATGATTTCCGAACTGGATTTCGACCGAACGATTTGGGGGGTCGCGCTCTATGATCTTGTGCTGATAAGTCACTCGACGAATGACTTCACGAGAGGTGAGTCTGCGGACCCAGCACAACCCGGGAAAGGCTTCGGTTTCACCAACACGGTGATTCACGAAGTTGGCCACATGTTAGGCCTGATGCACCCCTTCGCGACCTCGTATGATCCAACCGAGAATTTCGTTGCATCAGTCATGGCATACTACCCATACGAGCAGGGTTTCAGCATCTTCGACCAAGATGCGCTTGCCCGCGGCCAAGCCGATCAACTGCTGCGCCAAACAGAAGAACTGCTTGCGGAAACCTCTAACGTTCTGATCAACCAAGGAGAAATCTCAGCCGCGAGAGCAAGCATCAACAAGGCAGAGAAAGCGTACTCTGCCATGGAGTACGGAAAGGCCGTCAAGGATAGTGTAGACGCACTGCTCTCCGCTGTGAAAGCGCGCTTAATGGGAGGTGGATTCATACCCTCTGAAGTGTCTACAACTCTCGGGGCAATTGGCAGCTTCATACTGGGCTTGCTAGCTGCGTACATCTTCTTCCGGAGGAAGCAAGAGCCGAAAGCCACGCCGAGCCCTGTGCTTACCCAGCAAGCTAGATGGTGCTCCGGATGTGGAAAGCAGCTTACCTGGATTCCTGAGTACGGCAGATGGTATTGCTACAATTGCCAGAGATACCAGTAGTCCAACTGCAATGAAATATCATATATGCCGGAAATCCATTACGATCATTCGTCGTGACCGTCTTGGCAAGACTTGTGAAAGCCTTTGAGATGATCCGATCACAGACGGGCAAGGAAGACGTGTTGATGGCCCGTCTGATGAAGGTCCCACATGTGAGAGAGACTCACCTCCTCGCGGGGAAATGGGACATCATAGCCACTCTAGCATTCGAAGAAGCACCAGTCGACCCCAGAGAACACATGGTGGACATTGTCACTGGAAAGATCCGGAAAATGCCCCTCGTCAGGGACACGAACACAATCGTCCCCGCAATCTCGAGAATGCGAGAAGCGCACTTGGTACGTCCGGAACGAAGGGCGTACGCGTTTGTCTTCATTAGCGCGAAGTTGGGCAAGGAGCAGCAAGTCATGAATCAGGTAATGAAGTATGATGAAGTCGTCGAATCACATCTACTTCTTGGCAAGTCCGATGTTCTTGCTGTGTTGGAGTTCGAGAAGGGAATTGTTCCATCGGTTGCAGAAAGAGCCGCAAGGATAGTCACTGGGGAAATCGCCAAGATCAATGACATTGTCCAAACAGAGACCCTCTGCCCAATAAGATCCATCGTCAAGGACTAGCGCGTTCTCAGGACATCTCCAGGTCCGAAGAGCGCTCAGCACATCTTTACAAGTAGATCGTGTAGACCGTCCTTTCGATAGCCCAGCTCGCCGCCGTATGAGAATGAGCGCTTCGAGTTCCTCTTGAAGCCCCCCCTGGGCGGATGAAGACGAAACACCGGCTTGACGCCTGTTCCCCACAGCCTCTCGAGTGTCAACTTGCCCGAGTGGAGCTCAGACATGAACTCAGTCATCCCAGCAAGATTGACCTTCTCCTTCACGAACTTGCTGGTGATCCCGAGACCCTCCGGAGTCCTTGCACGGTTTGACAGAAGCAACTTAAGATCATCTTTCTTCGCCTCAGCCCAGGTGACGTAGTCCTTCACTCGTTGAAGCATGCCCCTGACCGAGGGGTTGTCTCGCAGCAAGACCGCGCTAAAACGGGTCTTCATTCTAAGAGCATTGAGTGTTGATTCTTCAGGGTGTCTTACGGTTGGCGTTCCGTCAATGCGAATGGCGATAAGGTATCCTTCGACGGGTTCCCGTTCCTTCTCGACGGCTTTCTCGATAGGCTTTGGAGGCTGCACCGGTTTTGGAGCACGACGAGGCTTCGTGACTTTTCTCGCAGGCTTCTCTGCCTTCTTCTCTCGCTTGGGGTGTATGGTCTTCGCTTTCTTGCTCAACTATGCTCACGCTGTCTTCTCAAAGGAGTGTGAGATCTTCTCGCGTACCTGGTCAAAGTGTGCAGGTATGTCTTCAGGCTTGAGTTTGTGCTTCAAGTAACTTGAGAAACGCTTCTGGTACAAATCAGCGTTCTGAGAGAGGACCTTCCCATAAGCGGCAATATGCTCGCCTCGCACCCTCTCCTTCACAGGCAGGATTTCCCCGCCATGTGGTACCTCTATCCCAGAATCTACGGCTCCGCTCATTGCAGCGAAGAGTCGTGATCCCGGAGTGACAGGTCTTCTTCCCACATCAAGAATTGCGGTCTGAATTCCCTTACTCTTTGCTCTGTACCCGGCCAAGCTTCCCGTCAGATACGCTGCGGGAAGGTTTCCGCCGGGACCCTTCCAGGCGTACTCTTTCAGTTCGGATGAATGCGCGGATGCTAGGACCCTGTCGCCTGTTGCTTGTGCTTCAACGATCTGAACTGTGATGTGCTTGTTTGCGGGTCGGACGACTAGTCGCGGCAGACCGGAAAGGACCAGTCGCTTTCTCTTCCTATAGTCGGTAGTTCCGCTTCTTCTCCTTCGGTAGCGAAGGTTGTACTGCGAGCCCTTTACCATCTGCGATCAGCTCTCATAGGTCATCTAGTATACGTAGGCGAGTAGTCTACCGCCCACTTTGTGTTCCTTCGCTTCGCGTTGGGACAGGACCTCGCCTGGGCTGCTCACGATGAGCAGTCCAACTTCTCTGGATGGAAGGTATCTCTTCTCCCATTCCTCTATTCTGTCAACTTTCACAGAGTAGCGGGGTTTGATGACTGCGCAGCTATTGATGCGGCCGAGCAGCTGAACTCTGAACTTCCCCGATCGTCCATCGTCAATATACTCGAACTCTCCGATGTACCCATTCTTTTGCATCACTCGCAGGACTTGCCCCATCAGTTTCGAAGCTGGCCAGACGATGCATTCGCGTTTGTGTCTTCGTTCGTTGTTGCTCAGTGTCGAGAGGGCGTTTGCGAGAGGATCCAGTAGCGTCATTCTCAGTTTACCCCGATCGTTTCTGCCTCTTTGATCGGCCGCTTTGCCTGGCTGCTATGAGTCCGACCTTCCGTCCCGGTGGAGTATTTCTCGAGACTGTTGTCGGTTTGCCGGCGTGTTTGTGTCGTCCTCCACCGTGCGGGTGTGCAGCTGAGACCATGGCTTGCCCCTTTGTGATCGGCCACAGTCTTCCTCTTGCCATCAGCAAGGCTCTTCGTGCTCCAGCCTTCATGAATGGCTTCTCAGTTCTGCCTGCACCACTAACAACGCCAATCGTGGCCCTGCATCTATCAGGTATGGAGACGGATGTTCCTGATGGCAGCCTCAGCTCTGTTCCGCCGGGTCTGTGGGCAACAACCATCGCGTGAGTGCCGGAGGCTTTCGCGATTTTGCCACCGTCTCCCGGCTCTCTCTCGATGTTGCAGATCATCGTGCCTTCAGGAATCTTCCCAACCGGAAGAATATTGCCGATCTCCGGAGGAGATTCGTCTCCGCGAGAGATGGTCTGGCTGACGAGAACTCCCTCTGGAGCACTCAAGCAACAGGTCTTGCCGTCAGAGAACTGGACAAGTGCGATCGGGGTCCCTCGCCCGGACTCGTGCATAATGTCAACAATGGTGCCATCCACGCGGCCTGTTGCGTCGGGGACCATCAACGGAGGATATGAGACGGGTGCGATTCTACGATAGACGTGTGCTTTGAATGCAGAGCCTCCTCTTCCTCTTCTCTGAACGCGTATTCGCAGACCCATCTATTCCGCCTCAAGACGACCTGTACCTCTCTGATTTCGAGCTTTGGCTTGCTCAAGAGGCCGGTCAGCCTAGTCTTTCGAAGTCACACAGCGGACCAAAAATAAACGTTGTGGTCAATGATGTCTACTGCGGGAGTCAATGACATGCCGGACAGTTAGTTGAGGTATATTTGGGCTGGGGTTTTGTAGTTAAGGCTTCTGTGAGGTTTGTTGTTGTAGTATTCTCTGAATTGGTTCAGGTCGTTGAATCGTGGATAGTAGAGTTCGAACGTCTGCCAGAAACGTTCGATCTTGCCTTGCGTTGTAGGTTTTCCAATGGAACCCGTGATGTGCATTATGCCATGTGCTTCTAGGTATAGGGTGAATCTGCTCTTGCTGTTGTTGCTGTAGTATTGGGGTCCGTGGTCGCTGAGCACCTGGCTGGGGGTTCTTCCGTGGCTTAACGCGTCGTCTGTGAGGTTGAGGAGGTTTTCGGTTGTTGCTTCCGTGTAGAGTTCTATGGCTGGAACGTATCGGCTGCAGTCGTCTAGGTACGCGATCAGGTACTCGTCCCCGTAGTATTTGATGTCCGGCTGCCATAGGCTGTCTGGATGCGTACGCTGGAAGCGGATGTAGGTTCTTTGTCTTCGAGGCTTGTAGGTTCTGGTGATCAGGTTGCTCTCTTTGAGGACTTTGTACGCGGAGCCGCTGCTTACCTTGATGCGTTCCTGCTGGTTGAGGTATGCGGCGATCGCTTCACCGCACCATCCTTCACGCAGTCTAACCTGAATGATTCTAGCCACGGTTTCCTCTGGTAGGCGATGGATGATGTGCGGTCGTCTGGACTCGTTGACCAGCCCCGCCCATCCCTTCCTCTGGAAGCGGATCCACCAATCATGAACTGTACTCTTGGGCGTCATGGCGTGGGCTGAGGCGTCTCTAATCGACCAGCCTTCCAGGAGCCGCCGTACGCACCATCGTCTAAGCTTTCGTACGTCTCTTTCTCCACGCATCAGCCAACACTACATTCCGAACTATCCTACACAACTGTCCGGAATGTCTTTGACTTTCGCAGTTCAATGATGTCTACGTCAAAAACAGGGCTCTGTTCTGGTTTCAGCGATCACAAGTTTCTCCAATACCAGCTCTCATCATCGCCCAAGAACCATTGCCCAGGATTCTAGAGAAAAGTGTGTCGGAATCAGACGTGCCGAAGCTTAATAGACGTCCTTCCTCGAGAAAGTCGCAATTGGCCGGGTTGAGACAAGGAGAGAGAAGGACAACATGTCCTTGTTCTCCGCAGATGAGCGTAAGCGAATCCTCAGACGCAGCCACCTGTCACTTTTCGTCGGGGCCCCACTGATCCTCGCAGTCTTCCTGGTGAATCTCTCTGCGGCTGTCGCTGTGCCCTCATATGCTCAATCGAATTCCATGTCTGTCATCTCGAGCGCTGCACAACGTGAAGTTGTCGCCCTACTCGATTCGAACGGAAACATACATGCCGCATGGATCGACCGGGACGATCTCTCAGCACAAGGAAGAGCAAGCCTGTGGTACTTGACCTACGACCCTGAAGCCCGCGATCTGCGACCGCAGGCCTTGTTGACCGTTCCGCGTCGATTGATTCCCTCGACATGATAGTCGATGATCTCGACAACATCCACATCGTGTAGGTGAGGCAGACCTCTGACCCAGGTTCATTGAACCACAGCAGACTTCCGATGTCGATTGACTCTCTCCGCGACTGAAGTCGGGAGATTCATGCTTCCTCATGCTGCGGACACCTGCCATTCCTGGCGGTTCCACTTCAGAAGCATAGGCAAAGCCAGTGGCCTGCTACCGCTGTCTGCGGCACGCCTGATGAAGGACGGATCTGCAGGTCTATGCGCGATTCTTCTCAGAAGAATAGGGGCGCGGCCCGGAGTGACCCTGTCAGACCTAAAGCGCCTGAGCCGTCGCAACACAAGGGACGTTGCGGTGCACCTCCGCATCCTTGAGAGGTTGGGAGTCATTCAATCATTGAGAGAGGGGACGAAGCAGAGGTTCTATTGCGCAAGTCCGGAAGCCGATTCCTTATCGCACGTGGGCGAGTTGCGAGTCCATTATTCGATTGGTAGAGCAAGTGCCTGGCATCACCGAGGCTCAGATAGCGAGACGTTTGGGTGTGAGTCAGCAGCTGGCAAACTATCATTTGAGGCTGTTAGCTGGTTCGAGAATCCTGACTCGTAATCACACGCCGTCCAATGTGAGGTATGTCGTCAACGAACGTGTTGTGGAAAGCCGAAAAGACAACGCTGGCAACTAGTGGACTGTTCCGAAGAACTATCCGGGCCTAATCTTTCTCCCCTTTCGCCTTTCTGATGGCTTCCTCAAACATCTTGTCTCGTTTCTCGACGATTCCGTCATAGTAGAACAGGAGGAACGATGCAGGGATGAGTCCGGCTCCGAACACTATTCCATATCGGAAGTCGAAGAACCGAGACCATCTTGATTCGATCCGGATTGTGTATGTGCTGTTCCAGCTTGAGATCTTGAGGGAGTACACTGCGGACTTTGTTGATCTCCCAAAGTAGACCAATCCGGTCTGGTTGGGTCCAAGCATCTCATTAACAACAGGCTGTCCGGAAATTGATTCAGTCTGCAGATCAAATGGCGCCAATGAAACCCATGTCGTCCCCGGCTTGCTGCTGACTAGAGTCAGAGTGATGGGAGTTCCCTCATCGAT
>JALHTB010000081.1 GCA_022865625.1 Candidatus Bathyarchaeota archaeon | reverse complement strand
TATCACGAAAGGATTGGACGTACAAAGTTCGGCCTCTGTCAGAGGCTGAGAAGCCTGTATTTCGCCTTCAAGTATGTCCTGTCATTGCGTCCGCCAAAATAGGCCCATTAGCATCGGGAGTCAATATGTGTGCGCACCAGCCTACCTGTGTGTGCGCGCACCAGCTGACCCACCACCAAGAATGAAAACTACTAGTCCAGAAGCGCTGCGCTACCTACTGCTTAGCTTACGCTCGATATCGCTCAACGACTCGCTCAATTCATCCAGACGGTTAAAGATGTATGGAAACTGGCCCTGCTTTAGCTGATCGAAATCGACTTCCATGTCGTCCTGATGTTTCTTGCCGTAGGCGTCGGAATAGGTCACGTGAACCAGCAACCTACTTCCCTTGCTAACCAATTCACGAGTGTCTTCGACGATACGCAGCATATCCTTTTCTGCGAGAGACATGATGTAAATTGATCTTTTTTCTACATCATGGGTCACATCGACGTGGACGTTACGAGCAAGGCCACCGTTGTTAACTAGAAACAGTGTCAGGAAAGGACCGCCTACTATCCATCTTCGAGGCATTAGTGATAAAGCCGGTTTACCTGATTCGAGTCTGATTTTTCTTGCTTCCATCATCTGCAAGAACGTAATGAAGGCAAGCACACCAGCAATGATTACCGCTGCCCAGCCAGAGTCGATAGAATATTGACAGCTCAACTGTCTTGCGCGCCGACAGCCAATATAGACTTGGTCGCCGATAAATGAGATCCTTCTCAGTGTGTGCCCTTTAGGGTGCGACCATCGTAATCTGAGCCGTCGTCCGTCGTCGTTTCAGGTAATTTGTGTGTGTGTGTGTGGGTCTCATGGTGCGGGCGCCCAAATTTGAACCTCTCATAGGAGAGGCGCTTTTCGTCGTCGTGGTTTCTTGGTGCGCCACAAGGTCATCATCCCCAGCTGGGTAGGGTGGCTGACACCCATTGTTACTCATGCGAGTTACCCAGTCGCTTTGTATGGCATCCTGACATAGAGCGTTCAGACTTGAACCGCTATCTCACGCTTCATCGTTGAAACTTTAAACAGTCGCTTCTGTTTGATACGATGCGACTCTCGAATGTCAACTCAGTCTAGCTATGACGCAACGGCTCTTTGGGAGATTCTCACCGAGACCGCCCGCGCGCTTCCCATGTACAAGTTCCACAAACGCTACGTTGAACGATCCATCCTTCCCGAGAAACCCCGGATCTCCGCAAAAGAGATGTCGTTGCTGATGGGCATGCCGCTCGGCGAGGCGATCGTGATTCTGGAAGAGCTGAGGCCCGCCTCAAAAGATCAGCCAGCAGCCGGAATTGGAGACAAGCCCTCAGGCGCCAAGAGTCTCCTTGACTACTCGAATGGTTAGAACGGTCCTCTGAAGGGTCATCGCTCTTGTCTGATGTTGTGTTGATCTCAACTGCCGAGTTCGCTCTGAAGAGTCAGCCCGTACGCCACCAGCTCGCTCGACAACTGAAGCATCATATCAGATTCAGTCTCAAGCGCATCGGGCAAGAAGGTTACAGAATCAGGCCAGCAGGCGGCTTACTAGTGATTGATGGTCTCATGGATGCAGACCCTGTAGCGAACAGTTTGGCTAGGGTCCTTGGTGTGTCTCACGCGGACGCATGTGAACGAACTGCCACAGACCCGAGCGAAATCGTTGAGTGCGTAGTCAAGCTCGCTGAACGAACGATCAAGCATGGGGAGACGTTTGCGGTCAGGGCACGCAGATTCGAGCCCTCACAGCTGAAAGGCAAGGAGATCGAGATCCGAGCAGGCTCCGAAATCCTATCCCGCCTACCCAAAGGCGTCAGTGTGAACCTGGACAGTCCGGATCATACATTCCGTGTATTCTACGGCGCCAGTGACGCTTACATCTCGGCCAGACGGTTCAACGGCCCCAGCGGGCTACCGGTCGGCTCGCAGGGAAGTCTCCTAGGGCTGGCAACTGACCCCGCTTGCGCGCCGTTGTCGTTCTACTTGTTGATGAAGCGTGGAGCCATGGTCTGGCCCGTCATAGCCGACCTACCCCCCCCTATAGGGGGCGTCCCCCCAGACGAGATACTCCAAGGCCTGAGGAGGCTCAGGCAGTACGTTCCAAAGAACACATACTCGGCGCGGCTGATCACACTCGATGAAGCCACGAGAAACGCTCTAGCAGCCGTTAGCCCGGACCTGCAAAGAGTCTTCTGTATGCGCTTGGTGTTCCGGGCGGCCAAGCATCTTGCTCAGAACGCTCTAGGGCTCGTGACAGCTGACAGGTTCTGCCAAGGCGACGTGGAGTCCTTGAAGGATCTCAGAGCGGCCGACGAGGTCGCAACATTCCCAGTCTATCGCCCGCTACTCACACTCGACGAGGCAGACATGAGAGAGCAGCTCGAAGAACTCGGACTAACCCAACCCGAGACAGAGAAGACCGCAACGCAGCCTCTATCCGGCGCAGACGAAGCCCTCATCGATGAAGCCAGGACGCTGGAGAATCGCCTCCAAGCAGAGCAGTTGGCTCACAAGATCGCAGCCGACTCGAGAAAAATGCAAATCGATTTTCCGTAGGTCGAGCTTAAAGATCGTGGCGTACAGTTCATCATGTTTGTTTCGCTGAAGCCAGAGCGACGATCTGGTGCGCCGCTATGGGTATCGCCTCTGTGAATGATGCGTGCTTGTTCAGTCTCTCTATGCCGGCTGGTGGCGAGCGTAGCAGCCTCTTGGTCGCATCCAATAGGCGTTCAGCCGTGATTTCTCGTTGAGGGACAATTTCTGCTAGGCCGAGCTTGGAGGCTCTCTTCGCGTTTCCATACTGTTCGGTATGGTCTGGGATCGGGATGAGGATCATTGGTTTCCCGAGCATAATCGCCTTCATTATGGTTCCGTGGCCCGCTCGCGAAACCACCACGTCCGACACTTTCATGAGCTCATACTGATCTTCAACCCAATCATAGACGGTCAGATTGCCATCACGAACAGGCGCCGATGATCCGTTAGGTTCGCCTCGAGAAGCCACGACTTCATATTCGCTGGGGAACCGTCTCAGAGACTCCAAGAGCAAGTCTGCCAGTACGGTCCGTTCGGTCTTGGGGCCACTTATGGCAGCGTAGATCAGCGGTTTTCGACTGGCGAAAAAAAGTGACCCATTTAAAGCGCCCCCGCTCGGTCGCTCCCTTGGCTCGTCTGACACAATCGGGCCGATCAGCTTGACTTTCTTCTTGTAGCGTCTCGGGATCGCTAGGTTGCTGGCGGAGATCGTGTAAGGGGCCGGAAAGTCCGGAATGAGCATTAGGTCACTTCTGGCCCAGACTCCCCCGAGGAAGGTTCTGAAGAACAGCCAGAATATGTTCACAATCAGGAAGAACAACCGCTCGACGGGTGAGATCTTCTTCGCCGACGGCTTCTTCACAATCTCCACTCGGAACTGATTCAGAATCAACGCAACGGGCACACCCATCAGTTTCCCGGCGATGAGAGAGGAAACACGCGAATCGGAAAGCACAACATCAGGTTTGAAGCGTTTGATGTTCCTGATCTCGGCTGTTAGCTGCCTGAGGAATCTTCTTACGCCGAGCGAGAAGCCGCTCGTTGCGGCCGTCATCTTGAAGTCGACTGTTCCGTCTTCTTTGGCTTTGAATCCTATCGGAACCGTCGGAAGAGTGGGTAGTCCGCGTCTCCGAGCGTAGTCCAGCCCATCCGAGTATGTGGAGTAGACTACTTCCGCGCCTTGGGAGACTAGTGCGTCTGCGATGGGTTCGCATCTCGTAATGTGACCCAGTCCGATGCCGCAAGGCGCAACGTAAACCCTCAACATAGACAGCTCTACAGTTTCTTCAGGTGGACTCCGCCGTTTGGCTGATCCTCTTCGAATACGATCGCCTGGAACTTCTCGACCTTAGTCTCCTTATCCAACCACGCGTCAGGCGGCAAACCCGCTTTCAAACAGCATTGACTGAGAAACTCCTCAGCGTTCCACTCCCACTCCGGCGCCACTTGAGGCAACAGAAGTCCACGACACGGGCCTTGTCCCACTATGAGTCCGTCGCGTCCGATCTCGATCTCTTTGGGCCTCTCGATAGGCTCCCTTGCTTCAAGTTCTTCTGGAATCGTTAGTACACTGACTTCAACAGCGATGTCCCTCTTAAACTCCGAGAGTTGAACAGGCTCGAAACGTGGGTCACCTGTAGCGGCTTCTATTGCCGCACTGATCGCGGCTGCAACGAGCGGCTCTGTTGGCAGCGGGTAGCCAATGCATCCTCTCAACTGCCTCGTCGGCTTCACCGAGTTGAGTGTAACAAAGACCCCTGCCTTCTCAAGCAGATGCTTTGGTGCATCGGGTGGTGGATCAATCGCTTTACGCTTTGACAGGTATTCGGTGATCGCACTTCTTGCGAGGCTGACAAGAAAGCGTCCGTCATCGATCGAGTAGGTTTTAACCATCTTCTCCTGGTCTCCGCCTTTCCATCATTCCTTGCTTTGGATCTTCCGCGCCTTCTCCAATAGGGCGCCTATGTTCCCCCAATGACTGCCCTGCCAATACACTTTACCGCAGTCCGGGTTCGAGCAGGCCCAAAATTCGTCAAAGACATTAAAGGTTGTCTCAGGCACCTTGCCCTTCACTTCTTCTTTCGACGCGGCCTTCAGTTCGAATCCGCAAGCTGGGCATCTGGACCTGGTCGTCTCGACCGAGAGATCAAGTTTGAACCTGCTCGCGAGGCTCGCGAGCCTTTCAGCCTCTGTCCGACCTTTCACGAGAAATGCCTCGGCTCCATGAGTGGTCGCGTATCGATACAGCGCCACATCCGAAGTCAGCAAGATCCGCTTCTCTTGGATGGCGTTCGCTACGAGGGCTCGGTCCTGTGCGTCGTTGAGGTAGAGGGCGTCGTGGCCCATCATGCGGAGCCACCTTGTCAGCTTGCCGAGCATACCGTCGAGGACGAACCTCATGGTCCCGCCCCTTGAGTCAGGATCTTACCGTTGTGCGCCTCGACAATCTCACCGCGGTCATACACGACATGCCCCGCGACCATCGTCAGTACAGGTCGACCGGTGCACTCTACACCGTCGAACGGCGAAAAGTGTGCTTTCGAGTAGAACTTCTTTGAATCAACCCTGAACCGTTCCTTCGGATCGATCAGTACTAGATCGGCATCCATCCCGACGGCAAGCCTTCCTTTCCGTTCGAGTCCGAAGATCCTCGCCGGACCACGAGCCAACAATTCAACAATTCTGCTTAGGCCGATCTGGCCATGATGGAGCTTGGTGAGCAGCAAGGGAAGTGTAGTCTCAAGCCCTGGGATACCAGGTCTCACCGCCCACGCGTCCTCGGCTGTCTTCTCCTCGATTGTGTGAGGAGCATGGTCGCTTGCTACTATGTCCACCGATCCTCCGGCAACTGAATTCCAGAGGGATCTTGCATCTCTGGGGCTCCTCAGAGGTGGCACCATGACGGCGATTCCCCCTCTCCGGTTCATGTCTGTCTGGTCCAGAAACATATGATGCGGAGTCACTTCGCAAGTAACCGCTATACTTCTTCTCCGGGCTGCAAAGATCTCTCCAAGGCCCTGGTAGGTACTCACGTGACACACATGGATCTTTGACCGGGAACGGCGGGCTAGTTGGGAGACTGTCTGGATCGCGTCCACTTCGAACCTAGGTGCATGTGCTCTCAGAAAGTCTCGCATGCGGCTCTTTCCTGCTGATTGGCACTCTCCTTGGATCTTGGAGATCGCCGGTCCATTTTCTGCGTGAACAGCGACGCATACACCAAGCGATTCGCATTCCTCAAGTGAGGAGAGCAGTCTTCGATGATCATTGTGCCAGGCATCCGGGTTCGGTTCGTTCATGTAGAGCTTGAACGCAACCGCGCCGGCATTCTTCATTCTGCGAAGATCATCGGTTGATTCCGCCAGAGCGCCGTAGAATCCAACGTTCACGTGTATCGAATCTCTCGCTTTCGCCATCTTCTCGAAGATTCTTTCGTCTGAGTTGGTAGGAGGTCGAGTGTTGGACATGTCAAGGACGGTGGTGAATCCGCCTGCCGCTGCCGAGGAGGTACCGCTTTGGAAATCTTCCTTGTATGCGAATTCCATGTCTCGAAGGTGGACGTGAGCATCGATCAGACCAGGAAGCGCGATCAGGCCCCTGCCATCGATTGTTCTTTCAGACTTTGGAAGAAGCGCAGTCCTGCCAATTCCGGCAATCCTGCCGTTGTCAATTGAGATTGAGCCTTCGAGAAGTCTTCCTTTGGAAAGGAGCTTCACGTCAGTTATTCTCAGCGACATCTTCGATGTTCCTCGAGCACTCGGCGTCGGCCAGAGGCCAGAACGCAGCAGGCGGTGGTGGAAGGAAAGGACTGCAGGTTGTTCTAGGTTTCTTTCTCCAGATCGGAACTGCAGTCGGCGCAGAGAAACGACCCATCGCGTGATTTCAGGTTATCTGACCACATGCCACATTCGTCACAGTATCCAGCCAGCGCGCTCTTTTCGCGCGGTTCAGCTAGCGGTCTGATCTTCGACTTCTCCTCCATCATGTCGATCAATGCTGGAGTGATTCCGACGATATCGGTTCCAGTTACCATGCCTACGAGCTTGCCGGCTTCCATCACCGCGAAACGCTTCACCTTCTCCTGTTTCATTCTCCTTGCGGCTTCCTTTACGTCTAGGGTAGGTTCCACGGTACGCAAGGGCTTTGACATTATCTTGCCAGCCTTGATCTTGTTTGGGTGGAAGCCTTTGGCAGCCACTCGGCGAACTACGTCTTTCTCGGTAATCATGCCGAGTGGTTTACGCTTCTTGTCAACGACAACGACGCTGCCTACGTTTCTCCTCGCCATCGCCTTGGCGACTTTAGTGACATTGTCGTCCTCTCTGACGGTCAGTACTGGTGACGACATCACGTCTTTGACTTCAACCTCTGCACCTGTTGAAGTTGCCGACAATTGGAATCCCAATACCGGACGACCCTATCATGCTTAAGGACTTTTCACTACCTCGACTCCGCCGGGCGGCAGCAGCCGTATTACATCATCCAAGGTATTACGTGGCAAGTCGATGTGTGTCCCGCCTTCAGCTTTGGTTCGCAACATCGCCAGGATTCTTCGCGCAGCTTCCGCAGGGCTCGTCCTGCCTTGCCGCATCTCGACGTAGATGCTGCATTTGTTCCTGACCGCGTTCGGTGGGCCGGCCATCAGGAGAGGCTTGCCTTCATGAAGCGTCACGCCAAGCGCGAGGGTTAACTCGACTCCCCGAAGGAAGTTGCGTGTGCCCCGAATCATGAATGCCCCTTTGGTTAGGTACTCTCCTGCTGGAGCGCTTTTCGTGACTTGCTCGGGTCTTACCCAGTAGGCATCGCCCGCTCGGATTCCCTCCTTCCACAATCGGCTATAGGAAACGCATGCCTGAGCTGCCTCCATGAGAGTCTCATTCGAGGGTTGGGCTCCGTTGGTCTTGATCACAAAGAATGGTGCACCGTGGACTTCCGCATGCATGACAAGATCCTCCGGGTTGACATATCGTTTCAGAAGAGTCTCGTTCGATGCGGCATCCCGTCCTCCGATGGCGAGCATTCCTTCTGAGGAGTAGAACCATCTGAATTTCTCGAACCACTCCTTCTCCTGTCTAAGTTCAGGCTTGCCGGTTTGCTTGAGTTCAATTTCCTCGCTAGTGAGCTTCCCCAGAAGCAGTTCCGTCTCTTGAGTGGACTTCTTCAGTCCCGAAAGCTTGGATTCGAGGTGTTTCGCTTTTTCGTAGTACTCAGCAGCTTGATCCTGTGGTCTCTTTCTGACTTCAGCTTCGATTCGCGTGTCTTCGAAAGCGAAGGTTACCTTGTCACCGCGAGGGCCCAGCTCTAGAAAGGATGGGTAGATCCTTGATCCGTCAGCATTGTTTCTCATAAGCAACCTTTTGGTTGCCTCAAGTGATTGTTTTGAACGTCGGCTTTGGGCTACTGCCTCGAGAACTGGCTGTATCTCACCTAGATGACGAAAAACTAAGTCCCCCATGGTCCGGAGCGTCTTTATTGAGCTAGTGAGCTCGTCGAGCTGTGTCTTTTGAGCTTCCAGCCTCCTTTCGAGTTGCTGTCTCTTCTCTAGGAGTGCTCGTTCGCGTCGTCCTGCCACGCCAGACGAGGAGAGTATGGTGAAGTACTCGTCCACAGCTTCGCTGAAGGTGGCGAATGATGTCTTCCTCATGTCTTCGTAGCGTTCAAGCTCGAACGGGACCACGTCGATAATCTGGGAATCGTCTAGCACAACTGCAGGGGACCGTGCCCCAGTCAACAGGGCGTCTTTCAGCTCCGAGATCGCACGAAACACTCTCTCGATCTGGTCATCTGACAAGTCTACAGCAGGTTTTGATCTGTCGATGTCTGCTCTCTGTAGCACTTCTTCAGCGAAGATGCCGCCGACGCCGAATATGTGAGCGAAAGCCTTGACGGAGTCAAGGTCTTTGAGGCTTCGCAGCTCCTCTACGTCCTCTCTAGTTGCCTCCAGTAGATTCTTTCCTCTTGGAGGAGGAAGTTTGAGGGGTTGTCCTCTCAGGATACTCCGATCCTTCATTCGTGCATATCGAGATGAAACGACAACTCTGCCATCATGGTCAACAAGTATGAGGTTTCCTCTCGGCAGGAGTTCCACAACTATCTTCTGGCGCTCGCCTTGTCTCTCGACTTCGAAAAGGAGTACGCGCTCAAAATGCGGCTGCTCGATCCCGACGATCTTTGCTGACCTGATGTGCTTGCGAAAAGCCATGCATAGCTGCGAGGGCTTCGCTGGTGTCTTGATCTCAAACTTGGTGAGGTGTACTCTCTTCGCGGGCTCAATTACGAGGTTGAGGTTGTCTGGGTGAATCTTGAGGAGGAAGGCTTCCTGCGTGATTTGATAAACGTTATCTATGCGACCGCCGATTGTGTGCTTCCTCAATTCAGGAAGGATCGCTGCTATGTCGAAGTTCGTCATCGCGGTCTTCATGACGCAAACACACATCAGACGCCATCCGGAGCGTAAATGGGCTTGAAGCCTTCATCGGTCGTCTACTGGTCAAGGCTCTTGATAGCCATTGCTACCGGAGTTGGATCCGTTTTCACGCTCAGAGATGTTGCTAGCGGGGAGATGGCAGGTTTCGTCTATCCGGCTGTGGCCTTCTTGGTATATGCCGTTACAGCAGTCATCTTTCGCTACCAGCTTGGGTATGGCGAGGCCCAATTGAAAGGGAAGAACCGCTATATCACCCTAGGAATCGGCACATTCATCATATCATGGCTTATGGCGCTGGTTCTGACCTATACTGTTCTGACCCTTTACTGAGCGATTGCCTTAGCTTCCTCGGTGTGATTACGTGTATTGTTCGAGAGCGAATAGACGCCCGCTTCCTCCATGACTTTGACGAGCCGCGCTAGTGCAGAGAAGTATCCTCTGTCATAGTCGCCGTATAGTGGGCTTCCTGCGTTCTCCACAAACTCCTTCATGAGCGTCTTGAGGGATTTTTTGTCGAATTCCTTCTTCGCGAAAAAAAGGTAGTTGTCGTTGTTTGCTTTTCTTGTGAGGAGAAGTCCTTCTAGTGCTCTTACATAGCCTCTGTTCCATTCTGTGCTTCCTATCTTCGGTCTCAAGTCTTCAAGTTCTTTCTCTGCGTCAGCGATTCTTCTCTCAACGATGAGTCGAATGTACTTGTCTATCGCGGCTTCAGGTAATGCTTCAGCCACCTATCTTCTCCTCTTGACCTCGTCCTCTTCAGCGATGTCTTTTATTCCTTCCTCGGT
>JALHTB010000080.1 GCA_022865625.1 Candidatus Bathyarchaeota archaeon | reverse complement strand
CTCCTACCAACGGTTCAAATCGTGACGCCAGCACTAAATGGAAGACACAACAAGATTAGGGTCAGAGTACGGCACATCCGCAAGTTCGAGGCTAAGAGGCTACTTGGGTCCCATCTTCCCTGCGTACTTGGCGATCACGAAGATTACTGCTGCAACGATGAGGAAGTCAACTATTACACCGACGAAGTCACCCAGTGCGAAGTTTATTCCATTGCCGACAGGTATGCTGACGACGGCTTTCCTCCAGTCGCCTCCCGGTATTAGGGCGCCTGGAATGGGCATTATGATGTCCTGAACGAGCGCTGAAACTACTTTGCCAGTGTAGGTGCCCATGATGAAGCCAATCGCTAAACCGATAACTCCAGCCTTGCCGAGGAAATCCTTGAACTCAGCCCAAAGTCCTTTTGGCGGCGGTGCAGGAGGTGCAGGCTTCGGCGTCACAGCTTCACGTATCTTCTTTAACTCTTCCAACATCTGACTCTCTACAGCCATTGAAATCACCTCCCAGACAACATGTCAATGTACCTTCGTCCATAATGTACTTCACCTTCACATTCGCCAGCTTTCGGCTGCTAGCTATCCAAAGATAGTTCTGTAACCTCGTGGTGCCATGTCACACGCTTGTTCTTGTGATCTATAACATTCGGTACGTTTTGCCACATCAGAAAGCGGCCGTAGTCGAGCCTGGTCTTAGCTTTGGTTTTCGTTGGGTTTGAGGCAATAGTCTGGTCGGGTTACACCAAGTCTTCCACAACTATGTGAGGTCACATGAGGGCTTGAATGGCAGACTCCCCCGAGGTTTGCGGAATCTAAGTCGAAGAAGAGAATAAGCGGATTACTCTAATCCAAAACTCCACTAAACGCTACCACAATGGTTAAGCCAGAATCAAGTAACTTTGCAGTGAAAGGGTTTAGGATGGTTCGCCTTTCAGTAGTCTGTTGCACGAGACGAGTCGAGCCCAGGTTTGATTGGATTAAGGAATCGCTGATCCAGCAAGAGTACGAGGACTTCGAGTATATTCTCGTTGATGGGCTTGCGGACCAGAGGGGTAAGAAGGTTCAAGAGTTCTTCAAGGATGTGCCGTTCCGGTTCACGTACTTGCCTGACAAACCAAGCCGATGGTCAGGCATCAGAACAGCCATCGCTAACAGTCATAACACCGCACTCATCTTCGCCGAAGGAGAACAGCTGGTCTTCCATGATGATCGCTGTAGGTTGGATCAATATTTTCTGGAGAGGCATAACAAATGGGCTAAACAAGGGTTATGCGTGGCAGGAGCTTGGTGTTTGTACGAGAAACCCTGGGAGGTCGGTCGGTACGGGTTCGAGCACAGAAGGAAACTTGTGAAGGCAGCTCAACCAGTAATGCCGGAATGGCTGTATGGAGGTAACTGCTCAGTGCCCCTAAAAGCTGCCATCGAGGTCAACGGCAACGACGAACTCTATGACGGCGGATTCGGAGTCGAAGATTGTGATTTCGGTATCAGAATTGGACGGCTAAAGTATTCTGTTATCTACGATCCCGAATGCCTAGTACACTACGTAGTCAGCCGCGAGGAGTTGAAGAAAGACAAGGAACGTTGCTTTTCTATCCAGAAGAAGATTGCTGATTTGATAGGAATCGACGCATTGACACCCAACAAACCACACAAGGCAGTCTATTCTTGGGAGGAAGAGAAGGAGATGAGCCAGAAGCGGCTCATGTTAAAAGACGGAAAAATACACAACGCGAACGAATGGTTGATTCAACTTCTGAATGAACAACCGAGTCGGTTATGGCCCTTGGGTAATGCCTTCAATCTAGCAGACCTCAGGGAACAATGGCAGAATTACAGAGGGCAATGCGACGGTTTCAAAAAGTTCTGGAAAATACTGGAAAACTGGCGTTCACCCCTGCTATACGACTGGCGCGACGGACAAAAGATAGAGGATATGAAATGATCGCATCTTCCATTAGAATGTTCAAAAAGCCCAGCGAATCTATTGTTCTGAAATAATAAGTGATTAGGAGAACAAACGGGTTTCCGAATCCGATCAAGTTCAGATCAGAGCTGACTAGTGACCACGAAGGGATCCGAGTCTGGACAGCATTCACTCAAACGTGAAACTCATTTTCTTGGCGGCTTCCAATCGGGAACACCCGGGCGTCGTAATTTGACCAGTCATAGGGTCTTCGTGGCATGCACCAGATCCAAATCCACTCAGGACATGAATGACGAAGCTCTGAAAATGTCGTTGCTTGTGAGTATTCCTACTAGGCTTCCTTCAGAGGTAACTGGGAGCTTCTTCACGTTCCTGTTTCTCATTATTGCCATTGCCTCCTCGAGAGATGAATTTGGTGAGATCTCGACGATGGGGTGAGTCATCCACGATCTTGCTTTCGTTGAATTAATGTCCGGATGGTTCTTTTCGATTCGCTGAAGAACATCTCCATCCGTGAGAATTCCAATCGGTTTGCCTTCTTCCACTACCACGACGCAACCGATCTTATACTGACTCAATAGAGAGACAGCCTGAGCAATGCTTGCCTGAGGAGTGACCGTTCGGACATTACGAGTCATAATCTCGTTGACCATCAGTTTCCTTCCGATTATAGGAAGGACCACGATCCTGGTGGCTTCCTTGCCGATGCATTTCTGAAGATCTTTTGAGTCGAGAATGAGGGTGACGGTCTTGCTTGCCTCGTTCACGCCTCTGACTTCGGCTGACTCAAGAAGGACTTCGTTCCCGGAATACACCATCACGATATCACCGGAGGCGAGGCCAATCGGTATTGCATCACACATCATTGGCACAGCCACGGAGCCCTCTCTGAGGTCTCCGCTCAGTCCCTGTTCTCTAGCTGAGATGGCGAAGAAACCAAATCTGCCTTGTTGATCCAGTTCGAGTTCTGCATCGCCCAGCCCCCAGTCGGCGAGGAGTCTTCGTCTGAGCCTATTCACAATTTCCTCTCTGGGTATATCGGCTGGTAGAAGGAACTCTTTGCCTGCCAGTTCCTTTTTGACCGCCATGCCAACTCGAGGTTTTCCTGGTATGTCGATTATGTCTCTCTCGTCGGGCACCTTCAAGGCTAGATAGTTGTGTCTGCTGATCATTCCAAAGTGTATCTTCTTCTTGGGAAGAAGAGTAGCTAGTTTGTCTCCTTGATTTGTTGCCCACACAAGAACTAGGCTCGCAACTAGGATACGGGTGATAGATAGGGGAGTCGGCTCATCTAGAATTGCGAGAAGTCCGCCGCTTATGCCGACGATACCTAAGCCTATTGCCGTGCTGACAAACCAGGGGAATGTCTCGTTTGTGAAGTACTTGAAAGTCATGGACAGGAATATGACGAATACTGACGATATCAGCGCGTATGCTAGTCCAGAGAGGATTCCTGAGATGATCTCTGTGAGTATCATGTGCCAACCACACTAGTTCTGCGGAGCGATTCTTCTAGGTATCACGCTTGTCTGCGTCAAATCGAGAGATCTGTATTGGGACGCTTACCCTTACCAATGACTGATTTGAAACCTCGATTTCCATACGCAAGAAACTCGGAGCAGGAAAGGCAGAGGTCATCGAACGCGTTGAAGTGAGGATTTCAGGCTCTCACTATTACATTGTCCTGTTGTTGAGAAGGAAAGAGGGGTTTAGGGGATTCTTCCCCTAACGAGTATGGGGGGTCAGGAGCTGGAGAGGACTATCATTTGTTGTGTGTGTGTGTGTGGGTATCGTGGTGCGCACACACACACAAATTGACTCCTGACGCCTCCAACGCGTTAGGAAAGTAAACGTCTGTCTGGTTGAGTTTGGATTTGCCGTCGCTGGGAAACTCTTATCCGTTCGTTACCCGATCGTCGGGCGAAATACAAGGGTTCTGAGGGGGGACTTCAGTGAGGCTTGTGTTACTTGGAACTGGCGATTCCTTCTGCTCCGACAGTCGTGGTTCCACGAGCATTTTAGTTGATGGAAGCACGCGGATACTGCTGGATTGCCCTCCGCAAATTGTGTATGCCCTCCGCTCAAATGGTTACTCCCCAAATGACGTGAATCATGTTCTGATTAGCCACATGCATGGCGACCATGTGGTTGGTCTTGTGTTTCTGGCAGAATGTCTTCTTTACAGAGACAATGGCACCTTGGAGATCTATGGGCCCAAAGGATTGAAGAGTTTAGTTCACAGCCTCTACCATATGTTGTTTGCCAGAGCTAATCTTCACAAGGTTCTTACTTTCTTGCCAGACCTGAGCAATCTTCCGTTTACTTGCACGAAGGCTAGAGGTGCTCATTCGCCTCCGGACACAATCTATAGGATTGAGCTTGATGGCACAACAGTAGTCTATACCGGGGACACAGGGCAAGTCGACCTATCCAAATTCGCAAAGAACGCCGACTATTTCATCCACGAGGCTGCGGAGACTAACGTTGCGGTGGCGAGACGCCTCAGACATTCAACTCCGACCCAAGCCGCCAGGGCTGCAAAAAGAGCGGGCGTACGAAATCTTGTGATAGTCCACAGCCCAAAACTCACATCCGGACAGAAACGCGAGGTGACCCACATTTTTCCCAGAACCATCTTCTCTACTGACGGTCAGATCATAGATGTTCCCTAGCTGAGTACCGAAGGATGCGGGCGGTCGCTTAGCTAGCGCTGAGCTTCGCTTGGGTTCTCTCGATGTCTCGCTTTGCTCCGAGCTTCCGGAAGATTTCGCTCATCTTTCGACGTTGTTTCTTTAGCGAGCGACAAGGTGTCCAAACCTAGCCACTCTTCAGCAACGCCTTGTTACTCGCTAATATTCTGAGCATTCATACGTAATCTACGAACGAATTCCTGCAGCATCTTCAGCGCCATCTTTGGATGTTCGGATACAATACTCTTGAAACTCCACGAACTCATGGCAAGGCACCTTGACGGTTCAAGTGCCACAACATCCGCTGATCTTGGCTGACCGTCCAAGACTGACATCTCGCCAAAGAACTGACCGGGTCCAAGTGTGGACAGAACTTTTCCGTCTGATCGAACCTCTACGGTGCCCTCCGCCATGAGATAGAAGCCAACGCCCGCCTCTCCTTTGCGAACAATGATGTCGCCGCTCTCATACTTGAGCTCCTTGAATGAGCGTGCGATGACTTTCAGTTCCTTTTCGGTGAGACCGGACCAGAGGGGTGCTTTCTGCAACATCTTGACAATTGCGTTTGTTTCTAGACCCCATAGTTTCATTCTCTCACTTCCGAAATGAAGCCTACTGACTGGCTATGACTTGTTTCGTGCTTTAACGCTTGTGCCGGAACGCTACCCCACATCCGGCCAACCATTACGTTCTTGAAGCCTAGTTCTCGGAGCAGAGGATCAACAGTTTCAGCATTCGGATTGAAGGGCAGAGACTCGTGTTCTGCGAATTGGAGACGAATTGCTTGTCGTGGAAGTCAACAAGATTTGCGTAGACGAGCGTGTTCCGAATGTTCCTATGCCCCCTTGGCTGCATAGATAGAAAGCCATATAGAGAGTAGTCCTCAGAGTAAGTGCCTTATCATGGCAAAGAAACTTTTGCTTAGCCGCCTCGCAACTTTTGGCGTAGTCGCCATTCTTTCCGGATTACTACTAACGCTCTATCCTTTCTACCCGCTTTACATTACGATCGTCATCGCTTTGGGACTCGGGGCCGTAGGCCTGGAGTTCCCATACTTTGGATTGATTCTCGCGATTCTGCTTTCTGTCTTTGGCGCCATGTATCAGGACGCTTTGGTTGGACTAACGTTTCTAGTCGCCTTCTTCATTGCGTTGACGTTGACTAGATGGCTGGATGTGGCGTCCGTAGTCGCAACTTGGATTCTGGCCTTCTTGACCCCCGTACCGTCCCTTGCTATCGCCCCGACGATCTTTGCTGGGCTTCATGAGAGCCGTGGGGACGCATTGAAGATCGGAGTCGTCTCAGGCTTCTCGATCTTCCTAGTAAGCTGGACTAGGAATATGATACAAGCCGGCCTAATGCTCGTCCCATCACCAAGCAACTATGTTACGAAAGCGATCCCGGACCCTTGGCGTTTCACAGCGTTCATACCAAACGTCGATATGTTCAGCATCACTCGGCTGACTGACTACTATGCGCCTCTAGCCTCAAGCCTAGGCGACTTCCGCATCTACGTCCTAATCGCCACCTGGGCCATCGCCGGCTATCTAACCGCGTTCCTTGCATCCAAAATGAAAGGCCAAACATACATCGCATCATCAGTCGTTGGAGTTATCCCAGCAGTAATCGTTTCCTTCATCTTCGCTCAAACTCCT
>JALHTB010000011.1 GCA_022865625.1 Candidatus Bathyarchaeota archaeon | reverse complement strand
CTCATCATAGATTAGCTGGGTTCCAGTTCTGTCGCAGTATTCTCTCAGTGCTTTGAGAAATTGTCTATCAGCGGAAATGCTCCCCCAGCCGTCAGGACTGGCTCCAGTAAGACGCACGCCAACTGCTCTTGCTTCACACGGTCTTTGAAACCATTAAAGTCATTGAACGGGACGACGATCGTGTCTTGTTGCGAGCCTTTCGTAATACCTCCCGATGGAAGTTTGTCGAAGGGGGGTTCATGGCGATATGCAGTGGGTCACAAGGGCCGTGCCATCCTTCAAATTTGGCAATCTTTGTGGTTTTTGTGAAAGTTCGAGCGAGACGGACGGCGAAGAAGTTAGCCTCACTCCCAGAACTCGCGTAGCGAACCATTTCTGCGCTTGGCACATGTCTTGTTATTGCTTCAGCATGAGTAACTTCAAGTTCGTGAACAAAGCCATGATGCCAACCTTTCTCCGCCTGTAGTTTGATCGCTTCCAATACAGTGGGATGCCTGTGACCTAGAATCACGGCCAAGTGTGTACACCAATAGTCAGTGTACACGTTGCCGTCAAGGTCGGTCAGCTTCGCCCCTTTAGACTCTACAAAAAAACGGGTAAGGCTCGAGATGGAGGTTCTTGTAGGAGACGCCTGCTGGTTGAACCTTTTTAGCGCGTTCGAACATGGCACGTGGCGTGTGCCTCCGTTCCTCGTATGCAGCAAGTTGCCCTTCGAAGTAACCTCAACCTCCGGCCTCAAGTCTCGAGGGGAGAAAGTTACCAGATTTCACGGCTTTTCTCGTCTACTAAATTTCGAAAAATGCTACTCAATCTAGCGCAGAAATTCTTTAGGCTCGGTCGATACGGCGATGGGATTTCTTCTAGCCGACTTCCGAGAAATTTCGAGCCCATGCGTCATGACAACTTGAGAAGAATACGGTTACGGTTCACTCTGAGATCATACCAATATTGATTAATGGATAATGCAGCCCTTCTTTGATGATTCGAACCTTCTGCATTGCTGTGAGGAAAGTGAATTGAGAAACCGGTTCAAAATGGGCAAGAACACGACTATAATCAGTTCAGTCGTTCTGGTTGGGGTATTGGTTTTGGGTGCAATCTACTTCGCTTGGAAGGGAAATATCGTTTGGACTGTTCTGTCATTTCTTACATGTGCTTTGTTAGCTGAAGCATTATACCGTGACTACAAGTTGAGATTCCGCGTCTAGTCTACCTTTGCGACAGATCACGATAGGCCACCAAGCAGTGTCATAGGTTGAGGAAGTGTGCTCTTCGACGGCACTTTCCCAGTTGTGTCGATCTTTTTCGATTCTGATATAGTTTCGTTTCATCGCGATTGTACCATTAGCCATTAGCAAAGGGGTAACGCAACGTGAGAGCTTCTCCCACATGATGGACCATTTCATAACACTCGCGAGGTTAGGCGAAAGAGCCCTTAGCTAAATTCCTCTTTTCTCTCATGCTTGGCTCGCAATTGTTCAATAACTTAGCTTCAGGAAACCTTGCTCACGTTCCTGTTATGTTTATTCAAGCAAGAAGCCGTTTACTAACGGGTCATTCTCATCAAAAACGAGTTTGTTGAAACCTGTGATGTAGGCAGAACCCGTGATTTCTGGAACAATCGCGTCATAATCACCTACCTTCGTTTCGCTGATAATTCTGCCTTTGAACTTAGTTCGGAGTATGCTTTCATGAACGAATGCGTCCCCGACTCGAAGCTCCCCTTCTGAATGAAGCAACGCCATTTTAGCACAGGTTCCTGTTCCGCATGGTGATCGGTCCAATTGCCCT
Source organism: Candidatus Bathyarchaeota archaeon (assembly GCA_022865625.1). Next base: position 57,281 of record JALHTB010000011.1, on the reverse strand, counting down.
CGTCCGAAAACAACAGCATTTTGTGCATGCGCGTCCTTGCTCTTAGGAGGGCCCGCGAATTCTACGAGTTCCACCCGATTGATGTGTGGAAGGTTTGGATGGACGACCTTCTCTTGAGCATTCACGATCTTCTTGATTTCTATGCCCAAATCAATTAGAACGGTTTTGTTCCAAGGTTCCAAATCAACACCAAGTTCCTTTGCCTTCACATGCGCGAAAAAGTCTCCGCCGAAGAGCAGATCCACGCTGATCAATTTGCGTCCCAGTGTTACGTTTACGGTTCGAAGTCTGAATGCGGGAACGTTTTCGAAACTTACTGTTTGGACGCGGTTCCCTTGGTACCGCACTCTTGTCTTCACGACACCTGCTGAAGTGTCAATCAAGATTTCCTCTTTGGGTTCAATGATTTTCGTTTGGACAGCATAGGTGACAACACCTATCAGGCCGTGCCCGCACATATTCAGGTAGCCTCCATTGTGCATCCAAAAGGCCCCAAGATCGCACCCTTTCCGTTTTGGAGGGCAAAGAATGGCTCCGAACATGTCGCTGTGCCCCCTTGGTTCTTCCAGTACGAAGCGCCTAAACCAATCATGGTTTGTTTGCATGTCGTCCTTGAGTTGAGCAATCGTTTCGCCACGGAGCGGGAAATCCGTCACGATCCGGGTAGGTTCCCCAGCAGTGTGCGTATCCACGACAGAATATTCGCGTTGGGACAAAAGCATCAAGACACCTAATCGTTTACCTTCCTGAAAATCCTTGCGAAGACTCCGAAGTCCTCATCTTTACAAAACTCGACATCAATCAGAGCGTCGCCCTCGAAATTTTCCATAGTCAATTGAGCTCGGTCCGAGTACCACGAGTTCAAGTGTTGTACGTTAAGCTGTTCGAATGCAACGGCCATCCACCTCTTTTCACGCACTCGCCCACGACTACTCCCGCAGCGTCTTGGAGTCTGCCCGCTAGCCAAAGGTGAGTGAGATTGCGATCCACCAGATATGGGGGATCATCCACCTCCTCAATGAGGAGAATCTTCCCCTTTGTGTCGATCTCGTAGGGAGTCCCAAGAGTGGCGACCATAAGTGCGAGATTTCCACCGACGAGAACTCCTGATGCTTTTCCTTCGTTGATCGTCTTGACGATTGGTGCGTCAACTGGATTTGCCACCTCGCCGAGGGATTCACAGGTGGTCACGACTCGCAGGAACCACTTCTCGGTGTAGTCGGTGAGTTTTGTCCCCATGTCAGCTATCAGCGGACCATGGAAAGTCACCAGGTCGGCCTTCCGGTTTATCGCAATGTGAAGGGCAGTAATGTCACTGTATCCGAGAAAGATCTTCGGTTTCGTCCGCATCAAGTCATAGTCAAGATAGGGAAGTATCCTGGGCGTGCCGTAGCCTCCAGTCACGCAGAACACTGCGTCGACGTTGTCGTCACGGAAAGCCTCATTCAGCTCTTCCGCTCGTTCATTGTCTTTTCCCGATAGGTAGCCGTGAGTTCTCAGTTTCCTGACGCAATCTCCCAGAGTAACCTCGAAACCGAGTTCACGAAGCCTCAGAAGGCCTTTGCTTAACTCGGATTGGTCCAGCTCGCTACTGGCAGGAGCGACGGCACGAATGACGCTTCCCTTCCTGAGAGCAGTTGGTTTTTGAGCCATTGTTGTAACACGCAAGAGGCTCGCGCCTTCCATTTATTGATTTCCAGCGCATGTCTAGTCTTCTTAGCTGCCTGTCCCATAGCTTGCCGATTTGCCGTTGTAACAGGAAAGGGCGGCCGCACGAAAAGTGGTTGCCACAGGTATCTTGTATTGTTTCAAGCCTTCTTGATGAACTGTCTTAGATGACCGAACCATGCAGACGGCACTGGCAGGTCCTTCATTGTAGTCAAACCTGGTCGTGCATTTGTGACGCGGGGAATGCAGTTCACTACCACTGCTGAAGTTGCGACATCCCCGTGGATGCCACCCTTAATTGTCAGGTCGATTGGTGGGTGACCCTCTATCACAATCGACTCTCGAGGATCACGGCAGCCCAGATATGCCTGCAGATTCAAGGTTATCAACTGCTCGCCGCCGCTGATACCCCAAGCGTACTGATCCACCCCCGCAACCTGTCCCGGCTCGACTTTCACATAGTCACTTGCAACAGTTTCCTCCGCAATCTTCGGTTCAACTTTCTCTTCGATTTTGTCGAGCTTCCACCCCAGAGCTGACGCGATCATGGCAACTGACTCCGCAAAACCTACATGCCTTATTCTTCCTTCCTTGACCTTTGCCTTGAACTCGGTGGGAGTCAAGCCAGCACCGATCTTCTTCTGAAAAGGAAGCCTACGAACTGACGCATCCTGTATTCTAGTCGACCGGATCTTTTTCACTTCCTGGCAAACCCCAGTCGCGGTGACTACCAGAGTATCCATCACAAATCCAGGGTTGACTCCGGTTCCCAGAACGGTCACCCCTTTCTTGCGCGCTCTCGTGTCGAGCTCTCTGGAAAGCTGCGGATGCCTCAAGAAGGGGTACGCGAGCTCTTCACAGGTGGATACCAAGTCTGCTCCAGAGTTGATTATCTTCAACAGCTGAGGCTTGACATCCTCCAGATAGGATCCGGTCGAGTGCAACACAACGTCAGGCTTAGTTCGGCTCAGAACAGCATCAGCATCGTCAGTTATGCGCACTCCGAGATTCCTTCCGACCGTAAGCTCTCCCAAGTCTTTTCCAACTTTGTTCTTGTCAGTGTCAATAGCGCCCACGATCTTGATTCCTTCCTTTCGAAGAGCATACCTAACGACCTCAACGCCTATTGGACCAACTCCGAATTGGACAATCTTGATCTCCTTCATATCGGCGTCTCCTCGATCGTTCATCCCCTCCCTTCAACATCTTAAAGCCTTGCTGGGCGCATGAATCCAACGAATGCTATCGCAAGAGCGCAAAGATCCTTTAGACTCTCAACTCTTCAGAAGAGATGCAACGCCAGTGATCGATTCACCTGCCGTTAGTGCGTCTGCCTATGCACGTAGTTCTGAATAGCAGAGACTAGTGTTTCGATCTCGCTTTCCGAGTGCGAATAGGATATCGCACCGTGTGGCAGATCTGGCGACAAGAGCAATATGCCATTGTTGAGGAGGTAACTGAACATCTGTTTCGCCTGTTCCTTGTGCTGCCCGGACAGGTGTCTTGTGTCGCGAATGCATTTCATCTTAGAGAAGTGAATCCCAAACAATGACCCTGCGCCGGTGACTCGAGCATCGAAGTTTGATTGACTGAAGGTCTCAGAAAGCCGTGTTCTAAGGTTCTGGCCCAGCCCATCAATCTTTTCGTACACGGGCTCGTCCATGAGCGCCTGGATTGTTGCCTCGCCAGCGGCAAGCGTTAGGACATTTGCGGCGCCGGTTCCCCCTTGAAAACAGTAATCTTCGCCAGAATACTTCGTGTGGTCCATATGCTCCATGATGTCACGGCGTCCCGAAACCGCCCCGATCGGCAGTCCGCCACCAATGATTTTTCCAAGAACTGTGATGTCAGGTCGCACATTGAAGTAGCCTTGGCCACCACCAAGACCCAACCTAAAGCCGGTTATCACCTCATCAAACAAAAGCAAAGTACCTGTTTCATCGCACAGTTCGCGGAGTCCTTTCAAGAATTCTCGGTCGGCTGGTATCATTCCTCCTACGCCGAGCACCGGTTCCACGACTATGGAAGCGAGCTTCCTCTTGCCAATGGTTCGTCGAGTTCCTTCAATGTCGTTATAGGGCAGCACGACTGTGTCGCTCAGTGCTCCCTGAACCAGTCCGCCGGAAGGCAGGATTTCGAAAGGGGGCTTGACTGCGCAGTGAAGCGCATCATAGCCTCCATGCCAGCCTCCTTCAAATTTTCCGATCAAACTGCGTTTCGTAAAGGTCCTCGCAAGCCTTGTTGCGTACATGTTCGCCTCTGTTCCGGAGTTTGAGAATCTTATCATCTCCGCGCCAGGTACAAGACTCTTGATGAGCTCTGCATATCTAACTTCGAGTTCATGTTCCAGGCCAAAGTTCCAGCCCTCTTCGAGTTGTTTTTCGAGGGCCTTCTTGATTCTAGGATGAGAATGGCCTAGAATCATGGAGAAGTGGGTGCACCAGTAATCAGTGTAAGAATTCCCGTCAATGTCGACGACCTTGCTGCCGTGTGCAGAGTAGACGTAGAAGGGGTAAGGCTCGAACATGCGGATTCGGTAGCTAACCCCTGCGGGCAGAACCCGTTGGGCACGAGCGTAGAGTTCTCGCGATTTCGCTGTCCTAAGCACAAATTCCTCATTGTTCATTAGACTAGCACTGACTCCGTCGTGTCCATCAGTATAACGTCATGTCCATGACGAACGAAGACCGCCCCAATTTCGTGGTCCATCTGGCCAACACCTATGACTCTCACGTTCCTGACCTCTTTGATCTTCAATTTGGATCGGCGTTTCTGTGCATGCGGAGATAGTAAAAAGCGTTGGCAAATACATCGAACTGGGTTGGCCTAGGACTGCCGAGATGCTGTATGAGATCGTCGCTTGGGAAAACGTTGGAGGCTTTCACGGTGCGGGGACCTAACGACTGAACTGAGCGCTATTCCCTCATAGTTCGTGCCAGGGGTGCGTCTTCAGTCTTAGATTGAGTGCGCACTTGTCCCTTCGCTCTTGGATTCTGAGACGATCGACAATTCTAGTTCAATGTATTTCAGTATTGAAGGCGCAGGTCGCGGAGATGGCGATCAGGTCTGGGCCAAGATTGTTCTTTTCACTAGTGCTCTGGCGACTTGGATCTTGTATTTGTTCTTGGACAGTGGATTGGCTCCTTTCACAGCAACGGCCGCCGCTGCTTCAGCTATTTCGTCGTTCAGGACTTTCCCCTTCAGGAAATCTTCGACTTCTCTTGCCCTCAACGGAACAGGAGCCACAGCCCCCAGCACAATCCTCGCGTCTGCCACCGTATCCCCGTCCATACTAATGGCGGAGGCCACGCTCACTATCGGGAAATCTATCGAGTTCCTTATTCTGAACTTCAGGAACGTCTGCTTGGTCGTAGGCTTTGGGGTGGGTATTTCAATTTCGGTTACCAGTTCATCCAAATCTAGCACGGTAGACCTGACGGGTCCAGCGTCAAAGAAGTCCTCAGCATCAAGAATCCTCTTCGTTGTCTTGATCTTGGCGGCCAAGGCAACTAGCGCCGGTGCCAGATCCGAAGCGTTGACTGCTAGACATCCGCAGTTCAAACACCTGCTTGCTTCCATGTCAACTAGGTCCAAGTCTAGACCGCGGGCATCCTCCACGTCCATGCTTCTCTCAGATGGTGGCAGCTCAGAGAGCTTGGCCCGTTGCGTCTTCCCAAGGCTATCACCGTTGAAGTCTAGCAGAAGCCTAGGTCTCCTGGAGCGATCTTCATCAATCGATCCTTCTCCCCGGAGATACGAATTGATGGAAGTTGCGGCCCTGCGGCCTGCGGCTATGGCCTCTATGACGGAAGCGGTTCCAGCAGTCGAGTCGCCGCCGGCAAACACGCCCGGCATATTGGTCGCCTGAGTATCCTTGTCCACCACTATCAGGCCCCGCTCAGTCCTGAGCGACCGATCAGTGTAGGAGAGGTCTGGCACTTGCCCTATTGCCAGTATTATCTGATCAGCCTCTACTGTCTCTCGAACACTCGGATCAAGGGTGGGGCGAAAATGACCCCTGTCATCAAAGACTGAAGTACAGCGAACCAATTCCATTCCCGAAATCCTGCCCGCGGTCTCAAGTACTCTGTAGGGTCCCCAGGAAGACATGACCATAATTCCCTCATCAATCGCCCTTTCAACATCCTCCGGGATCGCCGGCATCTCAATGAGTCTGGCCGCCTTGTTGGATAGTCTACTGGGCAATTCGAACCGCCGGATCGTGAAGCGGTCTCGAGCAGATGCAAGGATTGCTTGTGTTTCCCAAGTCGTCTCTGACCGCTAAACAAGACGTTTCGAAAGAATCTTGCACTACTATTTGCGTTTGTTGTGGAGGTTCTCGGATCCGCATCACTGCTTGTGCAGTTGGAATAGAGCGGAGGTCAACGCATGCTAAGAAATGGTGAATGCAAGATGAAAATGCTCATCTGCGCCGCGATCAGGTGAATAGACTTCGTTTGACTTCCCCAGCTTTGAGCGAACCTCCGTTGTGTGTAGCGGTAGCCCTGACAGCTGCAGTCCAGGTAGTGCAGAGACAAATCGTCGGGTGTAGCACATCGCCCCTCCCACTTCTGACGAAATACGGACCTCGCGTGCAGATTCGGTCGCCGCATACTATAATCAAACAAAGAAAAGAGGAAAAACGGGCCTAGAGCCGCCCGTGAACTCACAGCTTATTTCTCGTGCTTCTTTTTCGATTTTTTCGACTTCTTCGGCATTTTTCGTTGCTCCGAAGCACTTCCAAGCAAGACGCCCGAAAAGCGCTCCTGTTCTGGTCCTATGCATCGGTCGGATTTAACTCTGGCGTTTTCGCCTAGAATGGGGCGCGAACTGGCCGGGATCAGCATTTCAGAGGCGGATTACGCACACATGCGCCGATTTTCGGCAAACTAGAGCTTAGGGTAGTTGAGATAGGCTCCGGACTCGACATCGAAGGCACCGAAGTGTTGTCCACCAAGATTGGCAAAGAAGAGGCGCGTCCCCTTAGGTTCAAATGCAACATTCGTCGGCTGGTTCAGAACCTCGCTCGTTGCATCCTCGATCAAGAGTTTGATGTTTTGGTCGGAAAAGATTCTGTAGATCCGGTTTGGGTAGTAGCACGAAACATAGAGGTTTCCGTTCTTCGCAAATGCCAGTCCGTCCATGACGGTACCATGGAGCTGGGCGTAGATCTCGGGAGTTCCAACAGTTCCATCTTTGTTCACTGGGATACGAAGTATGTCTGCCGTCGTGCTCTCGATCATGAACACGGCGCCGTCTTTCGGTGATATGGCGAGTCCGTTTGGAAAATGCCAGTTCCCGACAATCAGTGACTCCGACTGGTGATCTGGTCGAACGCGTATGAGTCGCCCGTTTGGTTTCCAGTAGTCTCCGGAATCCGAGAAGTAGTAGTTGCCCTTGGCGTCGAATGAGCCATGGTTGGGCATGATCAACGGGCCATCGGGGGCCCTGTCACAGAATACCGAAACGTCACCTTTCTGGGCCACACGCATTACACTATGCTTTGTCGCATTACAGGCGTAGACGTTATGGTTTTAATCGGCTGCGACGCCTCCCACGAAGCCTTGGGTATTCACCAACTGGCGTAGCTCGAATTTTGGCGGGTTCATGACGTAGAGCTGGCCCGCGAATCCGCCCGCATACAAACGGCCGTCCGGTCCGAAGTTGATACACTCCGGATGATCTAGCTCCGTCCGAATCATCTCGACTTGGTGAATATTGTGGCGTGGCATGCCCGCTCACTATCACGGCAATGGGACATGCAGTGTGTGGATTTGAACCTTCTCAGGTGCATACTCGCCTGCGATAGCACCCGATGTGTCTCTACTTTCACAGTTTCTCTTCTGGATCAGTACACTGCTGACGAAGGATCATCCAGTGCCAGTGTCTGGATTCGAGGAGTCTGGCAGGACCGGGCCGAACTTTGATTCCAGCTTGCGTGTCACTCCCGGCATGCCTCTGGGGTCGCAGCTCAAGACAACCAGATTGTCGTCGACATAGAATGCCGTGAGATACACGCGCGAGTATGAAACCACGACTGAGTTGAGGTTTCCGGATTGACCGACAAGCCGCCCCCAAAGTAATCCCATGATCGTTGGGAATTCACGTAGAGTCAGCTCGTCTGTCGCTGGGTCCGCGTAACTCTCGACACCGGGTCGTTGGGCATTCTGTAGGATATGCCCCTGTTGATCTACGACTCCGACCCAGCGTATGTTCCTGTCTAGTTGAAACAGTTCGTCTACGAGATCTTTTGGATTCATGTCTGGAATCGGTCTTCAAACGGGAGATCGGGTACTTAACAATGTGGCAGTCATTTGTGTCAACATGGGCAGTCTCTCTATTCATCAACGTGATGTAATGCATAATAGCATCCTGAAAAGCGAATGTTTTGCTCGGGCATGAATCGATGATCACCGACAGCCGCCAATCCGCCCGGACTCTCCTTGACGGGGCAGTCGATTTCCACGGGCACCTAGGCCCCTTCCTGATACTTGGAATGCGAATGGGGGTAATCGCTCGGTCCATACTGAAGCCACAGAGTCAAGACAGTCTGAATGCGGTCGTGTTTGTCAGATCCACCCCTCCGGCATCCTGCACAATCGACGGCATCCAAGTTGCGTCGAAATGCACCCTTGGTAGAGGCACGATTCGAGTCGTGGAGGCTTCCGATTGTATTGTCGGCAGATTTCACCTCGAAGGCCGAACATGCACAATAACAGTTAGACCCAAGGTTCTGAACCAGCTCTTCGAAGGCGTCAACACAGCAGCTGGCGGGGCGCTCGTCAAGATGGCTAGTGATGTGATGACAGCTTCGGATGAAGACTTGTTCGAGATTGAGTCAAGCAAATGACCTTCCTGGGCGGGAAAGGGGGGTCAGGCATTGTCAGGAGGTCCTTGGTAGGAATCGGATCTCTTGTGTGCTCCCATCCCCTACCCCTCTGGCGTTGAGGAAGGCCAAGGTTGAAAAGCGATAGTCCAAGACGAGCATGTTGAGCTTCTCCCGTTCCTTCGCTCCGAACGAGTCTCTCTTCACGAAGTATTTGCAGGCAAGCATCATCATGTCGTATCGTCCAACTCTGAGCGTCTCTCGGATGTCTTTCTCATTCTTCGCAAGATAGTCGAGGAGTTTCTCGGAGTCCAGCCTGATGCTTCTTGGCCCGAAGTCGATGCGTTTCCAGAGTCTGTTCAGTTTCGGCCAAGCTGCGTTCGCGCCTAGATGAAGCTGATGTACAATGTTCTGTGATAGGGCACCATTGTCGGGGTTTGCACAGTCGCTCTGCAGGTCAACCCCTGCTTCAAGAAAGATGCTGTTGAACGAGTCCCAATCATCCAGTCTTATGTAGATTGAATCACCGGTCTCATTGAGATATGACCATGGGAACCCGTCTCGGCCGAATGCCCACTCATATATGTAGGTCCTGTCAGTGGAGCCAAGCGGTCTGGTCACGTGAGCGTACTTGTAGAAACCCTTCTTGAAGAAGTAATCCTCCAACTTCTTGATCAATGTATGCCGTAGGAACATCTCATGCCCTATGCCAGGAGCCGTGCTGAATTCGTTTCTTCGCGCAACCGCAATGGCCTGGTATGTGTCTATGGTTCCGCCTATTCCAGGAAACCTCGTTCGGAGTTCCACGTCTACGCGTGCTTCGCTGCCTGTCCCGCCTTCGTAGATAAACTCGACACCGCTTTCCGAGTTTACGTCAATCTCCCCTGGTCCCGGCATGATGAGCCCTCACGAACACAGTGAAGCAATTGCATCGCTAATACAAAAGGCTAGACTGACTTCGCTACAGCTGGGCAGAAGAACAGATCTCCTGCTACGCTGCTTCTTGGCGCACTCCTTGAAGACCTGCAAGCATTGCATTCAGGATTCTCTCATTGTCTTCTCCTGAATGTGCTGCAACTACGCCATGGTGAGATAGTGCGGGTCAGTTTGATCTCGCATATCGCTGAAGAATATGTGCCTTGGAAGAGGACGATTCTGCAAGGATTCAGATCAGGTAAGGGTCCAATCCGGCTACTTCGAACCTCCGCCATTTCCAGAAACCGGCAGTTCTAAGGACGATACGAAGGCCTTTTCTTGATACCAGTTCGGCAAGTGGTTCCTGCAGGAAGATGTCTGCGTCGTTGGATGATGTTTTGACATAACCCTTCGCAGGCGTCTGCTGCGACAACATGACTGAGACGTACGGGATTGGTTTGCAGAACGCAGAGTCACACGTTGCGGGGCGATATCTGAGCTGGATCAGCACACTGATGTTTGGATGGAGTGACTCCAGTAGCTTGCGCGACTCAGGGGTCGCCTCTACCTGAATGTACTGGGGCATTTTCGATATTATCAGCCCTTCTCAGATATCTTTAGCGTTCGAGATGTCGGGTGCGTCCTTCCGTTTCCGGCTACTCTGTTTGCTTTTTTGGCGTTTGAACAGGTTGAGGAGGCGGAGCAGCTTGGTATCTTCGGAAGTTGAGCAGTACCAGTGCTACGCCTAGGGCAACGGCGATCACGACAAGAACATATGTCACGGTCTTGTAGAGGCTTAGCTCAGCTGCTGCTGCGTTGTAGCTTGATTCAAGTTGCGCGTACTTGGACAGCGTCTGATCGTAGTCTGCTTTGAGCGACTCGTACTTTGAAGAGAGTTCGTTATGCTTCGCTACGAGCCCATTGTAGTCTTGTTCCAACTGCTCGTGCTTTGCCAGCAACTGCTCATATTCAGGAGTGGTCGCCGTTACGTATGTGAGTGGTATTGTCTGCTGCGACGATTTCTCTGTAACCATGATTGACGGTTCATAGACATAGTAGATTGTGTAGTTGTATGGATACGGAGGATATGGGTAAGGATAGTATGGGTAGTACCCCCAAGAGTAGTATGGTGAGTAGTAGTCAGTGGTCTCTTCCCAGCTCTCTGTCACAGTTCCGATCATTGCGCTTCTGTCAGCATTGGATGGTATGGTTGCCGTGAGCGTGGTCTGCCATGTATCGCCCGAACGGATCTTCTGGTCTCTCAGGATTGTTGTTGATGCTACCTTGGTCAACTGCTTGCCGGCATAGATGAAGACCTCGGCAGATAGCGAATTCACTTTCTTGTTTGCTTTCGCAGTGGTGATCGCTGATATCGTGACGGTGTTTCCGGGGTCTGCCGACTCGGGGAATGTGAATTGAACTGTGAGGTGATCAGTCGAGATTGCCACAGTGGTCTGATAGGTCTGCGTCATCGCGGTCGGAGTCTGGACAGTTGGTTCCACAGCTGGAAAAGTGCTATAGATACTCGGATAGTTCGTGCCTACGGCCGAAGAAGGTGCCAACATCTGTACGCTTTGGACCGCCAAGAGTGACAGTATCAATGCAGATGCGACCAGTGGAACCCACGACTTGTCTGTCGGTCGAGTTCTAGTAATCTTCATGCGTTCAGGTTGCGGGCACCATCGCCAGAAAGCGTAACGTCTCTCTTTCATGCAGATCCCTCCATTATTGCCTTGAACAGATTATCAGCGAGGTGAGATGGGTTAATCCTCGCCTTGTCTCGAGGAAGCGCGATTCCTCGTTCCTCGCTCTCTCTTATGAGTGCTTGTCTACAGCTCTCAGTTTTCGAGCACTCGGAGCAGTCTCCTTCACCTTTGTACCAGACTTGCATCCCATTGGCTACGGAGAATGTGACTAGGACATCTGTTTTCCAAGTGGGGCTGTAGCCCAGAGCATATCCTTTCTTCAGGTCGACTCCACGTATGTCAAGTCTGTGAAGCTGTGCAGCATCTGTTAGTGCTCGTGAGATCTTCACATCTATGGCGTTGAAGGTCTTGTTGGTTGTCTGTGGGGTGACCCCGATCTTCCGTGAGACCTCTGCCTGCGTAAGACCTTGTCTCCGGAGATTCCAGAAACTCAGCTGCTTATCTGTAAGGTATCCTGCTCGCATCATGAGCTATGCCAACGTAAGCAGATGTAAGCCTATTCACACCTATAACTCTTGCCACGTCTCACAAGCTGACTTGGTCAGTGCCATTCACGACAACTCGTCAGGTCATCCGTCAGATCGGCTCCGCAGATGGTACTGCCTAATTCAGCAGTCTGATTTTCGCGTTTGAATCGACAAGTCTTTAAGCGCGACTTAGGTGCAGGTGAGTTCGGCGAAAGATTTGGCAATTGTAGGGTACGAATGGATCATCGTGCTCGTGATTGTAGTCGTGCTTTTTGTTTGGGGTCCACAGAAGCTCCCTGAGTTTGCCAGATCAATAGGGTTGGCACGGAAGGAGATCGACAAAGCCTACAAGGAAGCAACGAATCCAGCGTCCCCTCCGCCTTCTCAGGAGACAGATGCACTAATCGAAACCGCAAAGAAGCTGGGCATATCAACCGAGGGAAAGACCAAAGCACAGATCTCAGACGAGATTGTGAAGGCAAAGAGCGCCCCGCCTAACAGCCCGCCGTAGAACAAGTCAGTTCAGCCAAGACGCTCCGTAGATGATTTATCCCCCTCCCAGAGGGTTTACAGCGGTCCCCAGAGGAGAGTGGGTGTGACAGAACCTGACAAGACAAGCAGCGTGGCCATGCCCTTCTGGGATCATGTCAGCGAACTGGCCAAGCGCCTGAAGGTCGTCCTGTACGTCCTAATCGTCAGCACAATCCTCTTCATGGCTCTTCCATCAGACCTCAGCTTCCTTGCAAATCCGTTCGAATTCTACGATCCTCTTGTGGCACTGTTTCTTCGACAGATAAGAGCGCAGGTACTGCCACCGGATGTGAGGCTCATTGGTTATGAAATGACCGCTCCGATGGAGCTCTACCTTATGGCTTCATTTATCTTCGGATTCGTCGTGACTATTCCCGTGGTCGCGTATGAGATCTACCGATTCATCGACCCAGCTTTGTATCATGATGAACGCCGCGCCGTGTATCCGTTCGTCATGTCTTTCACAGTGCTATTCCTTGCAGGAGCCGCCTTCGGTTTCATAGTCATAATGCCTCTTACCCTTTGGGCGCTATTCAGGTTCTTTCCTGCAGTCGGTGCGGAGCAGATAGTCTCCATCATGGACTTCTACAACATGGTGTTCGTCTCCACAATCTTTTGTGGGCTTGCATTCACTTGGCCGGTGTTCTTCGTCCTTCTTGTCAAGTTCGGTCTCGTTGGGACATCTATGATCAGCAAGAACCGCAAGTATGTCTACGCCGGGTTGTTCATTGGCATCATGTTCATTACAACAGACGGAGGGCCACTTGTCGACGCGATGCTCCTACTACCAATGATCGTGCTCACTGAGATCGCAATATACTTCGGAAAACGATACGAGAAGTCGAAACCAACTATTAGCGTACCTGCGAAAACGACCCCGAAGTGTAGGTTCTGTTCTGCGGAACTTGAGACTGGAAAGGTTTTCTGTGATAGCTGTGGAAAAGCGCAGTACTGACCACGTTTCTGTACTCGTGGTTGTAGCAAGAGCTAAGTACGCTACGTCTCTTCTACGCTGTCCAATACTTGCGGAATGATCAGGATTGGGAAGGCTACGATTTATCCAGGGCGCAGCAGGAATCGTCGTGGGATTCTTCGTCTACCAGTACGGATTCTTCTTAACTCTGGACTTGTCACCCAGCCTTTCCGGCTGGAGTCTCTCCTTCGTTCCTTGGATGGGATCGCTCGCAATCATGGGAGCTGCACTTCAGCTTGTTGGAGGAGTAATTGCCATCGCAGGACTTCTGCTATGTATCGCATGGGTGGGGTCCCAGCCCAAGGCGAAGTCAGCACCAGGGGAACGGTCTCCGAAACCAGCTCTTGCTCCCGTGCGAAAGTGCAGGTTCTGTGATGCACCTATGGAGCCTGACGCGTCATTCTGTCCTAAGTGTCAGCGCTCACAAGTGTAGCTCCCCTGATGCCGGCCTGAGATCGATGGAAGCGGTCAGCTCTGCAACCAGCGAACTCAGACGCATCAACCTGTCGGTGTTCTTTGCTTCGCTTGGCCTGGCAAGCGTCTACTTGATACCTGCCTACGCAGAGGGTCTCGGCGCAAGCTACCTAGAGCTTGGTTTCATCGGAACAATTCGCTCGCTGCCCTACATGTTCCTTCCAGTGATAGTTGGTTATCTAGGGGACAGATTCGACAGACGGGGTCTCTTCTTGTTAAGCATATTCATTACAGGTGCAGCAACGCTGATGCTTTCTGCTACGAACACCGTCGGCGGTATAGTCCTTGTTCAAGTGCTGCTCGGAATAGGCTTTTCGTTGTTTTGGCCTCTGTCAGAAGCGTTAGTGTCAGAGACTGCGCCATTGGATAGGCGCACAGCGGCGATGGGAGCGTACGGAGTTGCTTGGGCTTCCGGATTTCTGATAGGTCCGCTCGTCGGAGGGTTCATGGCGGACGCCATTGGCTTTCAGATTACTTTCCTAGTCGCTGGAATCATTGTCGTGGCGGTCGCAGGGATCTCCATCCACGGGATTCGTGGATCAAAGAAACATCCAGATCTTGGGACGAAAGCCTCTCTCAAGCCGGAGTGGGCTCTTGCATCAAGGCTTCTCCCCATGCTGATGGTGCAGATCCCGTATGGGATTGTGTTCGCCTTCATTGTCACAATCTTCCCTGGATATGCGATTCAGTCCGGCCTGACGACGTTTGAGGTTGGAGTGCTTGTTTCAGGTTTTGGTTTTACTCGTATAGTCATGTTCTCGTTGTCGGGCAGACTTGAGAGGCTCGGTGAAAGAACGAGCACAGCAATCGCTTTCATTGGTCTCGCAGTTGTTCTGCTCTTGATACCAATCAATAGTAGTTTCGCCGCGCTGTTAGCGGATATGTGTGCATTGGGAAGCTTCATCGGAATAATCTACCCTCAAACGATTGGATACATATGCAAGCGCTCGCCCTCCGCGAACATGGGGTTCGCCGTAGGACTCTACGAAACAATCTTCGGGATCGGGTTTGCAGCCGGGCCGATCGCATCCGGTCTTATTGTTCAGATGGCTAGCCCGGCCCTAGCATCTCTGGTTCTCGCAGTTGTCGCGCTGGCAGCGATTCCTATGCTTGCTCTATCGAAGAGGTCTGCATCAAGTACGTAGCTGACACAGAGGAGACTGGGATGTTCTGCATCCCTTGGATGCAGAATCTTGGATGATTCATCCATTTAGGAATTATCCGCTTGGCTAATATATCATTTCCATATATGTTTGCGTGGCCGAGTGGTGGGGTGGACAGGTGGATTCACGTCCGCGTAGGCGTATTGTAAGTGTTACTTCGGTTCTAGCTTCTCCTTCACGTGTAGTGCATGTGCGGGAGGATCCGGTTGGTTTCTGGTTAGGTAGGCTTGGGGAGGGCAGCCGTAAGTCGTGTGAATGTGATTTCCGCAAGTTTATGGCATGGTTGAATGGGCGTGCAGGATGGGTTGGAGTCTCGCCGAGGGATCTGCTGCTTCGGCAGAGGGAAGCCCGGATGGGTCTCCGGGACGAGTTTGAGGTTGTGGATCTTCTCCACGAGTTCCTGGTAGAACGGAAGCTAGCAAAGAACTCTAATCGGCATACTCACTCGGCTGTTCGAGGTTTCTTCCGTCACAACCGGCTTGCGCTTCCGGATGATCCGGACTGGAAGATTCCAAGCGCTAAGCCTCCGACGATTCCCCGGTTGGGAATGAGTCAGCTAATCCAACTCATCAACTATGCAGGTCTCCGGGATCGGTCATGGATGCTCGTAAAGTGGATGGGCCTGCTGGACAATGAGGGCACAGTTTACACCTGTAATACGCCTACGATTGCAGACCACATCGTCACAGCAATGCAAGAGGGCGTCTGTCCGATACGGTTGGACATTCCTGGACGGAAAGGAACGGAGAACGAGAAGAACTTCTACACGTACATAGGCAAGGACGCGATTGACGCTCTCAGGAAGTATTTCGAGCATGAACGCGGGTGGCCTCAGAAGGGTGAACCATTATGGCTGAACAAGTACGGTCAACCCTTCACCATTACTGCACTCACACATGGATGGCTAAACATGACACGACAGATCGGCTTCGTACCTGAGAAGAAAGGCCGCAGCACAGGTACGCGGTACGGATACAATCCACATGAGATGCGTGACATTGCACTGTCACACCTACACCTGAAAGCGAAAGCAGACGACTTCGACCTCAACTGCGCCGAATACTTCATGGGACACACAAGCACCCTCGACCCGTTGAAGTATGACCGCTTCTACGAGGATGAAGCCTACATGCTGGAACAGTATCGCATAGCAGAGAAACATCTGAACATAATCTCGAACCCACCCGTCACCACTGAAGAAGTGAAACGGCAGAAGCAAGAACTTGAGGATCTTCGCCTCCAAGTCGCAGACGCCAACAGACTCCACGCAGAAGTTGCTGAACTCCGCCAAGCCCTACAGGAAGTGCTAGATTCAGAGAAACGCGTGACGGTGAACTGACTCCTTACTCGGCCACAGCCGTTCTGAGAGAGGAATCGAGCAAGCAACCCCACATCCCTCAGGGGTGGGATGAATTGCGTGTCAGCCTTCAGGCTGACCATTTTCACATCCAGTTTCATGCGCCTCTCAACTTTATAGGCGGGGATGGAAGCTTACTGACGCCCGTCCGTGACGGGTTCCAGCCGAAACGTAACCGTCCAGTAGTGTTCGAGTCGCGTTTCATGCTAAAGGCCGCGACTCGAAGGGCCACAGATGATTTGGCCTATGCTCGGAATGAACAGGCAAGAGAAATAGTAGCCTGTGAGCTGAGAAGCCCACACCCATTCATGGGTGGGAGCTAATCACTGTCGCGTAGAACCCTTTCCGTAGGGTTTCCGACTGGTGTGGGTACTTTCGACTGGGTCTCCTTGCTCAGTGTCTCATCTCAGAGCTTATCTTCTGGTTGAGTTGCCGCCTTGGGTCATGTCAGATGATGTGGCGGATGAGGGACACATGCAGATTCTAGTCCCTTACGGGCTGTATCGGACTGTACTTGCTTGGATCCGGCGGACACACCGGACCTTAACAGTGGACGAGTTCATAGCAGAAGCCACCGAGGAGCGACTGCGTGTGGTGGATTCAGAATGGCGGATGAGAACCGCCTAGTTCCCCTAGCAAGAATTACCACGGATTTGAGCAAGAAAGCCCTCATGCTTTAGCGGTGGGATGAATTGCGTGCGCGAAGCGCCAAATCCGCAACTCTTATGCGTTCGAGTATGTGCCATTCTACTCGAATAGAGATATATGACGAAGTACATTGAGGGGCAGGAGCTCCTTTGATTCTCACCTTTAAGGTCAGACATGGAAGAGACCTTTCCGCTGAACTTCGGAAGGCTAGACAAATTGCAGAGTTCGCTCTGAAGACAAAGGCACTTTCCTCAAGAGATGTCAAGCAGTTCGGATTGAAGAGTGCAATTGCTAACCAGATTCTTCGCAAATATTCCCGTAACAAGGTCCTCAAAAGAGTTGACAGTGTCAAATTGACTGTGCCGCATCAAAGTATTGCTGTTGCCGACGGTAAAGACGAAATAAAGATTCCCTGCCTAAAGCTCAACATACCAGTATCTTTCCGGAAGGACTTCGAGAAGGTGAATCAGGTCGAACTGGACGGGGAATTTGCATTCGTCTCCATAACCATTCCTGAGGGTCCAATGAAAGAGGTCTCCAACTGGATAGGCGTTGATAGGAATGCCACTGGCCATGTAGCAGTTGTCGCTGACCCTAATTCTGGGAAAGTTTGGAAACTTGGAAAAACTGCTCAGCATATCCACAAGAAATACGTTGCTATCAGGAAAGAGTTGCAGAGGGCAGGCAAATATAAGAAAGCAAAATCAATCAGGAATCGAGAATCCAGAATCGTACGAGACATCAACCATAAGATATCAAAGAAGATTGTTGACATTGCGGAACAATCCAACAGCGGAATTAAACTGGAGAGATTGGGTGGAATTAGGAAGAGCCGTAAGCGAGGAAGACGATTCAATGGGACGCTTCACTCATGGTCCTTCTACCAACTTCAGAGCTTCCTCGAATACAAAGCCAAGTTGAGAGGTATCCCAGTTGTCTTCGTTGAGCCGAGAAACACATCGAAAGAGTGTTCCCGGTGTGGAAGCGAAGGAACAAGACAAGGAAAACGTTTCGTGTGCCCACAAGGCCACGTTGACCATGCTGACGCAAACGCGGGATTCAACATTGCCATGCGCCCGAGCATAGGTCAATCTAACACAGACAGAGATGTGTTGGAAGGCAGCACTGATACGCCTAAAGGTGCAACTCTATGAATCCAAGAGACACTAGAACCCCACACCCTTCAGGGGTGGGAGTATGTCAGCGTGTTCGTGCCTAAGGAGCTTCTGAGGAGGTTCAACTGCACGATTGGAGACTATAGGGATCGAACAGAAGCTATACGAGACTCTATGAGGCGACAGCTACGCCTCGCTTGTCGTCGTGCCTGTTGACGCTGCTTGTCCCGCTTCTAGTTGTATTAGTCGTAGGCGAACGGCTTCGCGGATGAACTCTGCTTCGTTCGCCCAGAGTCCTAATTCTCTCACTTTTGCGGTTACTTTAGCGAAGAGTTGAGGCGGAATGTACGCTGCCTTTGGCATTAGGTCCACCACGATTGAGGGGGGGCATGTTCAGATTAATATAGATATGGTGTAGACGCGCGGGGCATATATCCGGCCGTGCATTTCCGCGCCTCCTGAGACGTTTGGATTAACGTAGAAAGTGTTATATGATGTCCATATGCGTCTAAGAGGTCATAGACGCCTTCTGGATGAATGGAGTAATGACAGTGGACCAACCTGGCAATCGACCTTTCCTAATTCAAGCGACACGCCAACTCCTCGAAGACTTCGATCACAAACTCAAGGATGAAGGCTACTCGAACCGAAGCGAAGCCATCCGCTCGCTCATGCGAGCGTTCATCGCCGGCGCACTCTCCATCAAGAAACCCGTGAAACGGAGGAGCAACTAGCTTGGCCGAGATTCTTCACCAAGCGTGCGGCCAAATCATCTACGAAGGCACAGATGTCGATTCGTTCCTTGCGGCTCGACGCAAGCACAGACAGTCCTGCCCGAAAAGGGAGGCTCAGCCGAGTTGAGTTGCGCGAACTGTGGTAGAATCGTAGGTGGCAGGAACATTCGCTGTCAAGTCTGCGGCTCAGACACACTTCGTTTTCGCATCGTAAAGCCGGTTGATTGGCTTCGGAGAGTCAACGGGTTTCTGCAACATTTCGGTGTGCTGATTGCGCGTGGTCCACTGAGAACAGAGGGCAACACAATCAGCTACCGATTAATGAAAAGGGGTGACATCGCTGCCAAGCCAACCTGATACCGGCTCGCAAAGCGATTGCTCGTTGCGTTGGATGTGTCTCGCGCAACCGTGGACCCAAGCATTGATCACGGAGAACCGACCCAAATGAATATCCTCCGTGGAACGTTGCTCTCATCTTGGGAAAAAGCGCGTAAACATCCTGGTGTATTGAGACGGCTGTACCGCGAATATTTCGATCGTGCTGCTCTGCTCAAATGCTGTTGCCGCTGGACTCGTGACGCCTACGCTGATGTGAACCTAGTGCATCTCCTACGTGAAACATTGCAACTCATCGCTCAGTTCATCGCAGAGTGGAAGCAGCGTATTCGAAACTTGGAGAGGCAACTCGCGTCTCTTCCGTACCTTACGAAGAGGAGTCGATACCGTGAGCACCGCGACGAGATCAAAGACATAATGGATCCTGGCGGTCTCTACTGGCAGCTCAAGAACGGCTTGATGCCAGACCTCGCACGTCTAATCTACTTGGGGAGACTGGATTAGATGTCTCAAGTTCAGCTGCTCAAGATCAAATGGGACAAACACTGCGGACACTGCAACAAAGCACCAGAGTTCATCTGCCTCTACTGCAACGCTCAACTATGTCGTGAACATCACTTGAAACATTCATGCCGAGGTTCAAAGCGATTCCACTACTATATGCGGTAAGAGGAGTCGAAGGAAGCAAAATGACACGAACAAATACCGTTCAGGACGTTCAGGACGCTCTTGAGAATCGCGCTCGGAAGGTAATGCAAGAGCTCCATTTGCTTCAAAGAATGCGCTTGCCTACAAGAGACAAGAAGGCAGTCGCGCGGCTCAAGAAGGAAACTGAAGAGATTCTACGAGACATCAGAGACTCAAAGAAAGAAGTCCGTCTGGCAGAGCGGCTGCAAAAGAAATCGAAACGGAAGGAAGGCAAGCGATGACTGTAGAATTGCGCTGCTCAGACCTGCAACGGAGGCCAAGCTGATGAGAGAGGTACTTCTTGGCGAGACAATGAAAGGCGCAAAGGTGCTGTTGGATCTGCAAGAGTTGATCACTGGTCGCACTCTTCTTTGCAGCATATCCCGTTTCGGGAAATCATGGTCCGCTCGAAGAATCATTGAACAAGTTTTCGGCAAGACAGGCATCATCATTGTTGATGTTGAAGGCGAGTACGCTACTCTTCGAGACAAGTTTCCATTACTGATCATTGGAAAGGATGTGCCTATTGTTCCAGAGAGCGCCGAGTTTCTAGCTGACCAAACTCTAGACCATGAGCTAAGCGTTATCATAGATGGAAGTGATCCCCAACTTGACATCGCAGCCTTCCAAGAGTTCCTATCACGATTCATCGAGAGGTTCATCGCAGTCGAGACAAAAGCACGTAAGCCATATCTCTGGATCCTTGAAGAAGCCGACGAGCTTGCGCCTGAGACGGGCATAGCCCGTTCCATCTGCCTAAACCAGGTACGAAAACTGGTGAAGAAGGGCGGCAAAAGAGGGATGGGCACTATGATTCTCACACAGAGACCCGCCTTCGTATCGAAATTCATCGTGGCACAATGCTCAAACAAGTTGATAGGTCGAACAGAGTGGCCTGATGATCTTGCGATTCTGCGCAAGTTCGGAAGGATTCCCCGGAACCTTGCTGATCCCGAATCTAGTAATCCTCACGCCATCAAGAACTTGGAGAAGGGGCAATTCTATGTGGCGGGAGATTTCGTTAAGAAAGATGAGCTCGTCAAAGTCGGTCCTGTTGTAACAAAACACCTCGGCTCGACACCAGAGGTCATCCCACCCGCACCCAAGGAGCTCAAAGGCTTCCTTGACCAGTTGACCAAGAAACTACCGAGCATCATTCAAGAGAAACTCGTCCCAGCCTTACCGAAAGTCAGTGAAATCGAGGCGCGGATTAAAGAGAAGTTTGAGGCTCAATGGCAAGCGCGGCTCACTAGGAAAGATAAAGAAATCGCATCCATCAAAAATAGAGTTGAAGCAAAATACGAGACTGAAATTGCTAATCTCAATCGTAAGCTGGATGATGCAGTTCGACATGCCACTACGAAGAGTGGCGGCGTGAGTGACTTGCTATCACATCCTCTGATCCAGAAAAATCTCTCCAAATTGAATGATAAGCAGCGCGGATTTGTTGAACTGCTTGAGAGTAAGGGACCACAGGATGCAGAGCACAGCAGTCTATTTCTTGAGATTAAACCAAAGAGTGTACCTGTCTTCGTGCATGAACTCAATCGTAAGATACCGAAGCTCATAGAGAATCAGCAAGGCCGCTACGTGAGCCGTCTTGCGAAACTCTTCCCTGTCACCGAAGAAGCCCAAACCGAAGCCAGAGAGAGCGACGAACTCCGGAAGAAGGTCGACTACCTCGGAGATCAACTCAAACAAATGACCGTCGAAGCTGTCAGACTCAAGCAGGAACGCGACGAGGTAGCCAGTAAGGTGCGCCTTCTGGAGATCGAGGGTAAGGTTCTCAGAAACACGAATCAACGACTCGTAGACATCGCTCAGGGCGGCTTAATCCCTGCGGAGGCCACACAAGAAACACCGAATACATCAGCGACATCGAATGTATCACCCACATCAGGTCCACCTGAAGCAGTCATCTCGGTTGAGGCCACACTGCGCCGCACCTTGACGAGCTTCGACGTCATCACTAACAAGGAAGCTTTCGATGTTGACGAATCTTCTTGGGAAGGAAAGATTCTAGCCAGAGGCATAGACGGGTTCTTCCAAGAACCCAAAGGCATCGGCAAGATCATGGCTGAACTTGTGCGGCGTTACAATGTGGGCGACAGCGGTGGAAACCGAACCACCGTCAACGATCGCCTAGCCATGCTTGTCAGCAAAGGCATTCTGGACCGCAAACAAGAAGCCGGCCAATGGATGTACTTTCCGTCGCCGGAGTTCAGTGAGCGCGTCAAACCATTCACGAAAGTACAGGTGTAAGAATGCACAGTAAGCGCTGCGGTATGGCGAAGCATGAGAAATGCGTCTGCGCCTGCAAGGGAGCTCGCCATCAGGAACTCACCAAGAAAGCTGCGCCCGGAGTCAAAAAACAGGGACTTGTAGGTGTCAAGGGAGAGTTCGAGATATGACGGGGGATAGGCGACTCACGGCTCAAGAGATGCTGGACTTCAAACTCGAAAAGGCTAACCATAGATTCGACGCGCTCAAAATCGTAACGACAGCAATCCTTGACGGCAAAGAAGAACCCACGCTCTTTGAGGTTGCCATACTTGAGTTAGCGGCTAGGGTCGACGGACATAAGGAACTTCTGGCCGACCTCTACCGACAGATTCGAACTCAAGTGGGAGAGGAGAGGGAGGACTGGGAATTTCGCGCAAAGATGCAAGCGACCGTCAAAGAGTATGCACGGACGCATCCCGGGGAAATCACATTACCGTGTGAGAAGCACCATCGCCTTCCATGTTCTGACTGCGAACTAGAATGAGCTGTATGGAATGAGCCTTTCCACGAAGGTTTTTGTCACGGAGATCTCTGCGGAGCGGCTGTGGGATATTACGAAGCCTCTGCCTCCACATGTAGACATTAGTGTGAACTTGAACGTCCTCGATGTCAAAAGAGTGAATGAGGCGACGGTTCGTCTTCCCTTCATATTCACAGTTGAGCCTATGCCTTCGCTCTGTCGATTAGCAATCAAGGGCACAGCGTTCACGGAAGCTCCGAAAGGAGAACTGGACAAACTCGTTGCTGACTATAAGACTAAGAAGCATATCTCATTGGATGTTCTGAACGGGATCAACAGCGTCGTGCTCGTTGAAGCCATACTTGTCTGTCGTGCGATAGGAGTGCCTCCACCAATTCCGCTCCCACGTGCAGTCGAACCAGAGAAGCCTACGAATCCACCAGAGACCCGTCAGTACGGTTAAGACTTAGAGAGGCTGCTTAAGATGTTCAATCGCTGGGTCGGCTGCTGCGTACATTGCCTCTGGATAGGTGGCCAGTGCTGCGGGCCCGCCTATGCAGGTTCCCAAGCCGCGCATCATGCCAAGGTATGCCATCCCGAAAAAGAGGGGTTCGTCGGGTACATCCGAAAAATTAGGGTTCGCAAGCCAGGCTCCCCACACATACCGATGCGAATGGGGGCTGCTTGAGATGTTCAATCGCTGGGTCGGCTGCCATAGCCAACAAGATTCTGTCTGGGAGCTAAGTAGTAATTGAGAAGAGTATTCTTCAAGAAGGAAATGCGTGAGGCAATTCTGGCTGGAAGGAAAGTAGCAACATCTAGACCGCATCCCCTTCCATTAGAACGGGTTCAGGCGGTAAGTGGCTCACGATTCGATGCCAAGGTTTTCGCTGTCCTCGAAATCGCTGATAGAATCCCAAGCACATGGCGAACAATCATCAGAATGTTCTACAGGGAAGAAGGATTCGGGTCGCCTGAAGAGATGCAGGCCTACGGGGTGAAGCAGGGACTTGTGAAGAACCTAGACGATCCAGCCTTCTTTCACAGATTCAAATTGGTGGAGGCTGTTAAGGTTGCGTGCGCTCCTAGAAAACTATCTCGCCGCGAAGTATCTGCGCGGCGGCACCCTCACCATCCATGAAGCCTACCAGATCCTGATACGGCTGCTAGTTCGCGCTGAAACATGACTGAAGAGTCCTCTACGCTTGTTTCGTTGGATAGTTTCATCGAGCGTGAGCTACCTACTAAGTTGCCGGAGTTGCGTCGTAAGGGCATTGTGCGCCTACGTGGAGAAGTCATGTTCACTGAATCGGTTCCCATACGTGGCTTCAAACTCGTTGAGTTAGGCGACGTCGATAAGATGCTCGCATTCGGCGGTCGCCTCGCCATTCCGCCGGTCGGAGAAATCATTGACACAATATGTACGGAAGGGGCAGCCTGGTACTTTACGAAGTATTGGATAGTAGTCAGTGTGACGAAATATCGTCTCCGCAGTGACCCTATTCTCGAAAACATGGTATTAGAAATCCTAGCCGGGTCGCCGGATGAAAGAATCTGTGCCGACGATCTTCATACACCTGAAATCATTGAACAGATCAAGCAGTCGGGACGTGATTGGAAGCATCCATTCGCTATCGGCGCAGCTCTCGCCGCACTCGGCAAGAAGGGCGTCATTCGACCAACCGGCAACACAGTCCGTTCCCGTAGAGCGACATGCTTGCCCCCGAATGAAATTGTTTCAGGGCACTACAAACCGATTCAGGACTGTGTGATTGGTGAAACCTGTTTAGGACTAAATGGCCCAACAGAGATTCAGAAAGTGCTCACGAGAGAGTACGATGGCGATATGGTTGTAGTAAAAGCCTGTGGGCTTCCTCCTATTCGATTCACGCCGGAACACCCCATCCTAGCGGCAACTAGACATTATCTCCACCCGAAAATAGGAGGTACGGAACGGTCTGTGCCAATAGTTGACTCGCCAAGATGGAAGTTGGCTACTGACCTAGTTCCATGTAGAAATCCCAACCCTGGCGATTATCTTGCTATCCCGAGATTGAAGGGGTGGATAACTGCTCAAGCTCTATCGTTGACTGGATTTGCGACTGGGATGTGGACAAACCGTCTAGGCCCACGTATGAAACGAGAGTTTCCAATAACTCGTGAAGGTGCGTGGCTCTTAGGATTGTACGCAGCAGAAGGCTTTCCTAGAGTCGGACAGTGCATCGTATTCAGTTTGGGCAAGCACGAAACCGTCTTAAAGAAAAAATTGGTGACAGCCATACGAGATATCGGGTACGCTTGTTTTGAATCAGACAAACGAACGGCAACTTGTATTACCCTTTCATCAAGAGTGCTCTCCAGAGCATTTGCTGAATGGTGTGGAAAGGGTGCTGCGAACAAGAAAATTCCAGATTTCATCTTATATAATGTAAATCTTGATGTGCTCCAAGGGTTTTTGGATGGTTACATGGAGGGAGACGGATACTACGACAAATATCTGAAGAGAAGAATTGCTATCACCGTCTCAAAAGTCTTGGCGCTTCAACTACAATTTTTGGCTGTTAGATTGGGTAGTTTCCTATCTGTCAGCAAACATGAGCGGGCACCCACATGTATAATCGAGGGCAGATTAGTGAACCAACGACCTACATATACCATTCAGCAACAGAGATTACACGCTAGAAATCGACGATTAGAATGGAATGATGATTTCATCCTATTACCTATCGCTAAAGTAGCCAAGGAAAGATATTGCGGGAAAGTCTCAAACCTAGAGACTCTAGACCACACATTTTTGGTCGATAATGTGGTCGTTCATAATTGTCATAATCGCCCTAACTTGCAGGTTTGGACGTGGGCGCAACTGTGAGCGATGGGTAAGGTTACTAAGATTCCGTGGGCTGAAGGCACCTGGAACCCTTGGTACGGATGCCATAAGGTTTCAGCAGGATGCTTACACTGCTATGCGGAGCGGGATATGAAGGCTTATGGCAAGGATCCTACAGTGGTGACTCGAAGCAAAACTACCTTCAACGATCCTCTGAAATGGAAAGAACCACGACACATCTTGGTCTGCTCTTGGTCTGACTTCTTCATCGAAGAGGCTGACAAGTGGCGAGAAGAGGCGTGGGAAGTTATGCGTAGGGCTCCACAGCACATCTACATGCTCTTGACAAAACGGGCTGAACTTATTTGGAAAGGGCTGCCGGACGATTGGGAACCGGCTGCTTATCCGAATGTCTGGCTCGGTGTGAGCGTCGAGGATCAGTACCGCTACAATCGTATCGAACGTGTGAGACGTGTGCCAGCTAGAGTACACTTTGCAAGTTGCGAGCCACTGCTCGGACGTTTACCCGGAATGCCACTGGAACACATGGAATGGGTCATCGTGGGAGGAGAAAGCGGTCCACATCACCGACCGATGGACCCTGAGTGGGTGCGCGAGATCCGTGACCAATGCGTACTGAGCCATGTTCCATTCTTTTTCAAACAGTGGAGCGCTCTCCGTCCGGGCGGCGACCGTCTATTGGATGGTAAAATCTGGGATCAGTACCCAAACTGCGTGCCGACACTTGAGATTCACCCATAATGAAAGCGGAGTTTCTCAATCTCACGTGTGGGCTTTGCCTTGTTCTAGGCGGCTGTTGGCTCAGTTTCGATGTCGCCTCAACATTATCAGTGCATCCTCTCTCGGAGTCGCATTGGCAGTTCTGTCTTCCATTCTTCCTTGCTTGCTTGGATTCGGGACACTGGACGTTCGCATTTGACATTAGCGTAGCGATGATTCTGTCAGGAGCGTTGATTATGCGAACTCGATCCAGCCTTGTTCGAGGAGGCTTCCACTTGCGGATGAAAGCGAAAGAGGTCATCTGCACTGTGGTAGTGGCCCTCACAGTAGGGGCGGCTCTGACTTTGCTGCTCATCAGCGTGGATCCACTGAAACTTTTACTAGGTTGAATCCCCGCATAGTCACCCCAGTGTTCCTTCTCTTCTCGGTCTTTCTCGGTTTTGGCGCTGGTGTCGTTGGCGGCTCTGGGGTGCATGAGCTTGTGCATGTGTGGCGGTCAGGTGAGGTTCAAGAGGTCTGCTATTTCGGGTGGCGTGCAGACGACCCGCAGGCGCAAGCATGGACGAGCGCAATACATCTAGACTCCACTGAAGACTATGCAATGCTGGCGCAAGCGGGCCTCGACGCGGTAGCACTCATACTGCTTTCAATCTGTGTTCTCGCACTATCTGGATGGACGCTCAGGAAAAGTCAGTCAAGGACTCCATAACTAAAGTCGGGAGCTTGAGATGGTGGAAACAATGCAAACTTTGACTAGACCAAGTTTGGGCAACCAAACTACGTGTGTGGAGCTACAAGAACGTACCATTTCCTCCCACCCATAACTGGTGTGGGTTTCCTTGGGGGATCTTGATGAGACTGTATCATTTCGGGAAAGCGTGCTACTATCGCCCCGAATGCGCCTACTGCTACATGACACTGTTGTTGTTCGAGTCTCGTTTGTTCTTGACAGTCCTCAAACTGCGAATCAAGATATTCCTCTTCGGTGCGTCAGACTCAAGGAAACAGGAGAGGTCATTCAACGCCAATGATAGGCCGAATAAGAGATTAGTCTAATGGCAACGAAAACAAGGTGTATTGCTCATAGTCCTGTGGCCTTGTGGTTTGGCCTTTGTCTTGCTAGTGCGTGGTGGGACGCTTGGTTCGGGATAGATTTGTTCAGTAAGTTCGCGGTAGGTTTTCCGTATCAGCATGTTTTAGGTGCAATTCTATCCGTCATGTGGCTCGGGTTTTGGTGGGCGATCTTTGGACGGATCACGCTTGGAAACGTCGGTCTCTTGCTCATTGGGCTTGCCATCGCGGGAATGGGCGCTAACATTCTACGAGAAGTCTATCGAGTAGCCACAGGAATTACCCTTAATCCTAGCGTGGTCGAGTGGTGGCAAGGAGTCCATGTTCCGATGAGTGCGATGTGGGTTGTGAACTTGATCGTCTTGTTCGTTGGCTGTGCTTTTATCATAATTAGTAAAGGAACGGGGGAAACCTTGGTGCAGTTCAATAGTCCTTGTGCGTTTCTTAGACTAAAATGAATCCGCGTTTTCGGCAGCTTCGTTCTTCTGTTCTCTCTTACCCGGAGCGTGGGCCATACGGAGACGGGAAGTATCGAGGTAACACTAGCGGTTTCCTGGTTCGAGACTTGCTTCTGGATTTCAGACCAAATTCTGTTCTCGATCCTATGAGTGGGAGTGGCACGACAAAGGATGTCTGCAAGGAACTTGGAATTCCATGCGATGCCTTTGATCTGCGAGACGGGTTTGACGCGGGAAGCCTTGACTTGGGCGTTAAACGGTACGACTTAGTTTTCCTTCATCCGCCTTACATGGACATGGTCCGCTACAGTGGTGAATCGGCGGATCTTTCTCGTATCAAGCGTTTGGATGAATACTTGCATCGGCTTTCCGAGATAATCTTGAGACTGGCGCGGCATCTCACAAAAGACGGCTACATCATCATACTGATCGGGAACCGCCGAAAGAATGGGAAACTGTACCCTCTCGGAGCTTGTCTCGAAGTGCTCTTTCTGGATGAATTGCAATATGAACTCATCAAGGTGCAACATGGCGTCAAAAGCATGAGGCGACATGGGCCGCAATACGCGAACCGTAACTGGATTCCAATAATGCATGAGAAAGTCTTGATCTTCACAGGATTCAAGTCAATTACTTGGGAAGAATTGACTCGCCGCGCTTTAACTGCGCTTGGTGGAGAAGCTCATCTGAAAGAGATCTACAAGCATCTTGAGGATCACCCGAAGACTGCGGATAACCCAACATGGCAGGCTACAATTCGACGGACTCTACAGGAGAGTTTCACACCGATAGACGGACACGGAATCTGGGCAACTCAATGAAACTCGGCGGGAAAGCAGCGGACAATCGTGCTCAGACAGAATTGACTAAGCTTCTAGGATGAAGCTCTGTTTGAAGAGTGCTTTGACCCAACGTGGTTCTCGGAAGAACTGGCATTTCCTGTTTTCGCAGATGAAGGCTTTGTCCATTAAGGGCGCTAGAGGTTCTTGGCAACCCTCACATCTGAGTAGCTTCTCAGCCATCCTTTATGCCCCCAAACTTCAGACTTCAAGCGGTGAAACACTTGGTTACTAGAGGTAACGTGCCCGATTTAACCGTTACGCAAGGTAACAACAGGCTTGCCTCTGAGGGTATGCCGGGCACGCCAGCTGAGGCCAGCCAAGGCCAGGCGGACCAGCCATGCGAGGGTGGCTCAAGCCAGTCAGCTCAAGTTCAACCGAGCCAGCCAGCCCTACCAGCGACCAGCCAAGGCCAGCCAGCCAGCCAGCCTATCGAGGCTTCCGAGGCTAGCCAAGGCCAGCCTGCTGGAGCTAAAGAAGTTGCTGCGTCGAGCCTACTAGGCGGGCCTAGCGGGCCTGTCCAGCTAGCCTTGTCGGGCCAGCCTTGGGGGGGAGAGAACGCTTGGGAACGTGAGGATCACGAGGTAACGAAGTTCTCATGGGAAAGGGTCAAGGTTCTGAAGGGTAAGAACCGAGAACGCGCAGTCGTTTACCTAGCCGGACGCGACGGAGTGAGATGCACAGAGGGATGTAGGCTAATCGTTTCCGACCCGTTGGTTCTCAATGTTCACCACATCAACGGCATTCCGGAGAATAACATGCGATGGAACCTGCGCCTAGTGGATCAAGTGTGTAACTCACGAGTGAACAGCAACTTACGTGCAAAGCAAGTGAGAGTGAGGCTGTCGAGCCTCGTCCACCCAGAGGAGAGAGAGAGAGAGACAGCTGTGAGCGCGACTGCGGGCGTGACTGCGGGCGTGGTGGGGGTTGGTGTAAGGAGTTATCCGAGTGTGGTGCGTTGGAGTAATCGTGAGGGTGAGAAGCATGATCGTGAGCGTGCTCTGTGGGATGCTTGGATTCTTAATCAGTTGAGGGATCCAGTTGGAGGGCCAGTTAAGGGACCGTTTGAGGGGCGTGAGATGCTTGGTTTGATGCAGTTAGCATACATGGCTCCTCGTGCACTTGGTCTAGGTAGCTGGAAAACATATTTGGGATATATCCATGAGGATCATTACGGTGGGCCTTTGGAGATCCAGCAGATTGGTGGCAGAAAATATGTCATGCTGCGTAAGGACTGGATAGAGAAGCATGGCGGGATCGTGCCCAAAATGGAAGAGGACGATGACGCGACATGACTGATCTTGCGTATCGTGTTGATTTGGCGCTTCTCGAACTAGAGAATCTGAAGCGTGAACTCAAGGAATTGGGTAAGAAAGTCAAGATGGATGTTCCACTGTTGCTTCTCGCACGAGCTGAAGTTGCTGTCAAGGGAATAAAGGAAGACACTTGAAAGACGATCGGATGCGGCTGCCCCCAAAGTTGGAGATTCCCAGAAATGAATAGCCAACCATTAACCCTCAAAGAGTTGGCCCGCAAGTACGGTTTCAGATCCATTGAGGAATGTGCTGTTGCGTTTCGCCTCTTCTGTCACTTCTAACTAAGTGATTTTCATTACTGTAGGAACGAGCAGCAAGCGACGAGCAACCCGCTTAGATCTCCCCAAATGTGCGTGTCGGGGCTCGGTTGGGTCCAGCAGCTGAGCCCCACATTTTCCTTAGCGACCCCTCAATGACGTTTTCTGATTCATGTTCTCGAAGTTTCCTATGCGATGGGTGCGGACATGAAGTTCGATACGGTTCGCCCGCTCAATGTTTTGAACCCGGCACAAACAGGGTCGTTGCGTGTGGTTGTCCGCTTCATCGCGGCGCATGTCTCAGTTGTGAATAGAATGATTGTGAATGGCCATCATATCTGCCTCATCTGTGGACACGTCTCTCCGTCTAGTAGTGAGGAGCAACAAACACATAACCACACAGGACTAAACCTATATGAACCGTTGCCGTCACCAGAAGTTCTCGTTGCCGAATATCTGAAGAAACAAAATGTTGCGTGATAGGCGTTGGTTTGCTGCTTGTCTCTTGAATATGTTGCAGGTCTCTTTGATGGAGAAGGATCTGTCAGTTTCTACAACAGAAGGACATCTGGTGTTCATCACACCCAATTACACGCTCGAATCAGCAATAGTAATAGCAAGATCATCCTTCGATTGAAAGAGCAGTTCGGTGGTTTTGCGTATCAAACAGTTTGGAATCGAAGCAGAGATTACGGGTATGCGAGCAGCGGAGTCTCGTGCTCGTATGTTCGCATTCTCCCAGTTCGGGCAGAACTACACCTCGCACAAGTACGGTGTCATCACGAAATTCAATCCCTTAGCGTTTTGGACACATGAGCAAGTCTGGAGCTACTTGCGTGAGCACCAGATACCAGTCAACCCAATCTACGAGAAGGTTCCGCGTAGTGGATGTATGCCTTGCACGGGCTTTCTGGGGTGGGAGAAGCAACTGGCAAAAACTAACCCGCGCATGTACCGCTATGTTCAGAAGTTACGCGCGACAGTCGAACAGGCTCAACTCTCGCAATGGTTCACATGAAAGCTCGAATATGAGCCATCTTGCATTCACGAAGGTCGAACGTGACCGTAGAATATCCCGCGATCGTGTCGTCGAACGCGAGCGCAGAATCCGGGAGCTCTTCACCTGGGCGACAAGTCAAGGCATCAGATGGGATGCGCCCAGAACTTTCGACAAATTATTCGCTGAGGCAAGAGGCCGCTACTTGGTCACAGCAACTACAGCCCGAGATTATGCAACGATCGTCATGAGGCTCTTGGGCTCTTGAAGATAGACTCGCAAGTACAGACCCCATAGGATGCCGCAGCAACCGCAGCAAAAGCAGCTACGTCATTGTCGCATGTGTTCACGTTCTATTCCGGAGTCTGCTGAGAACTGTCCGTATTGCGGCCTCGATTTGGAGCAAGCTGAAGAAGAATAGTAGGCCTTCAACTCTTCGCTACGTGGAGGGGTGAACCAACCCGCGTGCGCTTGAGCCTGTGCCTACCATAGAAGAAAATCTGGAACAATAGAGGAGGTAGGTAAAAATGGAAACGATGATTCAGCAGGGGCAAGCGATGTATGGTCGTTGCGAGTCTTGCAAAGAGGAATTAGTGTTAGCGCTCGGCTATGCGATGCAGCAGAAACTTCCGTCTATTCAGCATGTTCTCTGCGTGAACGCGATCTGCAAGCGGGTTGGTTGGATGCTTCCGGCGCCTTGGATGTATGGTTACTGTCTACTCTGCCATGACCAACTTGAACCAAACATTGATGGTAACATGCCTGATGTGCAAGAGGTCGTTTGCAGAACAGTGAGTTGTGAGAACCAAGGCTCTGTGATCGAATCTAACATTGAGGACGACCCTGGGGAGACAGAATATGGCCGCAAACCAACATGCAACTTCACACAAGAGAAGGTTGGATCTGCACCAAGTACGATGAGAGAAATAATGCATGACATTCGCCAAGCAGCTCACGGCGGCTCTTTCAATCTTGCAGACCGTGAGGAACGGAAGGATCTAACGGAGAATGAACGTGTCCTGAATGCCATAGTTAAGAGCAGTGTAAGAGGCCAAGAGCATCCTAACGCAGTAATCGCTAGAGAGGAACTGTGGCGACATAACGACCGTGTGCTCCATCTCGGGAAGGCTCGCCTAAATTTGCTCGTCGCGCATTGCGAGAAGATCTTGCGACGTGTAGAAGTTCGCCCCCGGAAGGACATAGTTACCGCATTGGACGCACTACTCATTGATTTTGGCCTTCCACCAATCAGCGTCTATCCGGTAGCAGGTGAGAAGATTGACTGAACAAGTAATCTTCTACCCAAGGCTGTCGGAAGTTCATGAACGCTACAACATCGAACAGACACCAGACGAGACTTACAAGACGCATTTTGCATGGTTGCGCAAGGACATACCTAATCATGGACTTGACGATGCCATAGAGGTTGCTAAAGACGATGAAGGATTCGGCATCGTAAACGGTGGGAAACGATTCCGGATTCTCACAGAACTCGCAGCAAGAAACAAACCAGTTACCTTCAATAAGAGCGGCCAAGTCATTCCAATCGGTTCAATACCCGCATTTCTATCACCATTCAAGGGTCGAGATGCATACCTACAGGCTTTCCGGGAAAACTCTTCCCTGCCGCTATCTGACCTGGACCTTGGACGACACTTCGAAAAAATAATCGTTGACACCCCTCACGGAAATGTGGAAGAGGAACAGAAACGATTAGCAAAGGACCTCAATTTGTCGCAAGCCAAAGTAGAA
This sequence comes from Candidatus Bathyarchaeota archaeon, assembly GCA_022865625.1. The sequence goes on along the minus strand of JALHTB010000011.1, from coordinate 24,680 downwards.
TACTGCCTCGCATTATGGCGCAAAGTCAAGGGAGATGAGGGACTCAAACAGGATCTCGCACAGGGCAAGATAAGCACAAGTCATGCAAACGTCATCACGAAACTCAAGAAACCGGAATCGCAAAAAGCATTAACGAAGGTAACGAAAGAGCAGAACCTCACAGTTGAAGAAACCGACTTTGTGCGCAAAGTCCTAGCAGAAAGTGACAAGTCGCTTGCCAGCGAACAAGAACTGACTGAGAAGGCCCGGAAGATCGCAACAGCACGGAGGCAGCCGGAGCTAATTGCCGCGATCCTTGACATTGCAGACTTGCCATTGATCAAGAAATATTGCCAGATTGTAGTAGAAGCTGTGAAATGCCCAGGATGCGGTTCACGGCTCACACACTATCAGTGTACCGCCTCAAGCAAGAAGAAGTGTCCAATGCGCGGGCAAGACATCAAATTCAAAGCTTCCAAAGCCTATGTTTCGATAGGGACGGATCCTGTCCGCTTCCGGGAAGCATGCGAGAAGTTCCTCAAAACCCCGCTTAAGTCTAAACGGAAGAGGCGACGATGACCAAACGAAGAGAACCCTTCCTCTGGATTGTGGAACTATCGAAGACTGTTCGTGTACATGTTCGAGCTTGGACACCCACGGAGGCAAAGCGAACTGCAAAACGGGGCTATCCGAAGTTCAAGGTGGTTCACTTGATTCCCTACGGCGCATCAAGCGACTATCCTTTCGAACAAAAGGAACAGGTTAAGGCGAAGGCTTGATGCCCCAGGCGACGAAACGTAAACCAATGCACTGGCTCCCACGCTATCTCTTACTAGGAGCTTTCTTCATAGTCGGGCTGCCCTTCTACCTGTTTGGGGGCATCGAATGGAAAGAACAACAGGTAGTAGCCGACCCCTCCACGACGGGTTCGCCAGAGGGGAAACTTGGGACAAGTAGATTGGGGAAGCAGTTCAGGCGGCTTCCAGGGCGGCAGACGGATTGAAGATGTCTGGTTTGAACCCGCAGCGGCTCAAATTCCCGAAACGTTTCGGGAAATGAATCGTGGGACATAGATTATTTATTGTAAAGAGATAGGTGAAAAACGGAATCATGAGTGCTCAACCGGAGAATCGCGGCCACCGCTGGAGGCATATCGCATAAGCCAACTATCGTCCACGAGCCCTCGTTCTCTTTACACTATTTAGACTATGACGTTTACACCGGCCCTGTTTACACGCTATTTTCTCTTTTGAGCGTAATGAACGCGAGGTCGTCAAAGGATGCAGAGGCAGCCTATCCCAAATGTCCCAAATGCGGAGAGACGCTGTCTCTGCCCTCCCAGTTCTGTCCGAAATGCGGGAAGAAGATCCTAACCGCTGAAGAGAAAGATCGGAAGAGAGCTACGGTCGATGCGTACCGCATTAGTCCTCTCTACAAGAGACTTGCGGACTTTCTTGCGAACCGGATTTCACCTGAAAATAAGGCGGTTGCGCATGAGCTTGAACTGCGACTCACGGAGAAGTTCGAGAGCTACATCGCAATGTCGCTGTTGCCTAAGGAATTGAGGCCTCCCAACGGTGACATTGACGAGGCGAGGACTTTCGCGTTAGGTGTTCTGGATACGATTTGGAATGAGAACGCGGACCTTGCAGCCGCTATCCGAAAGCAGTTAGGAATCCTAGATCCGAAGGACATGGTGAATTAGCTTGAATAGCGTCATAAAATCTGTTTGGCAATACTATCCTCCTACGCCAGAGGTCATGTGGTTGCTTGAGCAGTTCCGTCAGATGCTCAACGAGTGTGTCCACATTGGGTTAGCAGAGAACGTGACCAGTCTCAAGTCGCTCTCACTTCGAGCATACAAGCAGCTCTCTAGTTACGAGGTCATGTCTTACTATAAGCTGTGCGCGATCAGCGCAGCCACAGGAATCTTGCGAAACCATCGAAAGGCAAAGCGCAAGAATCCACGCACCAAGGAGCCCTATGTAAAGCGGCTCCGGTTGACGACATGTTACGGATTCAAACTGAGGGCTGCTTACCTGTTCTTACCCTTCAAATCGAGGCAGCCAATTCGGGTTCCGTTGAACACGCATACGCTAGAGGTCCTGGCGGAGCCGAACATTGAGGTTCGTTCGGTCACGTTGACCAATGAGATTCTGAGCATCACCTACACTCATGAGGTCGAGCCGATTGCGCCACGCGGCCTAGTCGGGTTGGATCGCAACTTAGACAATGTGACCTTAGCCGACTCAAGCGGACGGATTAGTCGGCACGATCTATCGGTAGCAACTAAGATCAAGGCCACGTATCGTGAGGTTCGCTCCCACATGATCCGCAACGATCACCGCATACGCAGACAAGTCAGCAGCAAGTATGGGCGTAAGCAGCGGGAGAAGGTCAAGCAGATCCTCCACCATGCTTCCAAGATGGTCGTCAAGGACGCAAAGGAGCGTCAGCATGGTATCGTGATGGAGAAGCTCACTGGTCTTCGCAAGTTGTATCGTCGTGGCAACTGGCAAGGGCCCTGGTATCGTGGCCGAATGAATAGTTGGTCGTTTGCGGAGCTACAACGACAAATCGAGTATAAGGCCGCGTGGGAAGGCATACGAGTCATCTACGTGAGTCCGTATGGTACATCAGCGAAGTGTTCGATTTGTGGGTCGCGCTTGGCGCGAGTACCCGAAGAGAACCGAAAGCTGCGTTGTGTCGTCTGCGGAGTCACGGTAGACCGTGATGTGAATGCGGCCAGAAGCATTCTGGCGAGAGGCATGAGGTTCGTGCCACTCGCGCCTGCACTTGAAGCGATGGTACAGGAATCCACAGCTTCGGCGGTAATCCTGAAAGTCGATGCAGGCGAGTCAAAACGGAGGGACCATTAGCCATGTCCCACAGATTTGACAGAACCGATCCCGAACTTCTGAAGAAAGCACAGGCGGACAGTCGTAGTCATGATGCTGTGCAGCAACCACAAGAGGACGGAAAGAGGAAGGGTGAAAAGAATTGATCAAACAGAAATGGGCCTTCTCAATTCTCCTCATTCTCTTCTCAGTCTTCACAGTGGCCCCTCTGATGCCTACGCCACATGCCTCCGGCTTATCATTGACATTGACACCGAATTACGGTACGACTGGAACAGTAGTTTACTTGACTGGTAGTGGATTCACCCCCATGAATACGACACAATGTTTGTCTGCCCTTCAGTTGCCTGGGCTGTATGTTTCAAGTGCAGGATGTAGCGTCCCAATTTCTGGTGCACTCGATGGGTCCTTCGTTCTTGCTAGTGGAAATAACCCGGCTGTTTATCCTGTCGCCTTGGAGACTGCTCAAGCCTTTTTCACTGTCGTTCCGGCCACGACGATAACGGTAACATCAACGATTACTGCGACTACAACTTCAACGGCAACTGTCCCAGCGACTACGATCTCTACGATGACGATTCCTGCGACCACAACATCAACGGCAACTGTTCCAGAGACCACAACAATTACAAATACAGTCTATTCAGGCATAACCACCGTCTCAACTGCAAATGCTCCATCCATAACGGTGAGTCCATCCTATGCTTTGGCAGGTTCCTCGGGGACAGTGACAATAACTGGTGCAAATTTTGCAGATACAGACTATCATGTCATCATTGATGTCGGTTCGTCGGTTTTGACGGGTGCAGCAGCAGGTCCGATCTCTTCGGGAAGTTTCGTAATTACTCTCACTGTCAATCCATTGGCATCAGTTGGATCATACACACTTGTCGCTCATGGGAGTTCTGGTGATTCGGCAAGCTGTCCTTTTGTGATTCTTCCATCGACAACGGCAACTTCAACAGTCTATAGTCCGACGGTTACTTCGATTTCGACTTCGATATCTAAAACGACGAGATCTACCACCGTGACTGAGACCAGTACAAGCTATATTGCGACAACGACTGGTGGCACCTACACATCCTACCTCTACACATGGACCTACCCTGGATACACTACCCTAACGATCCCAACCGCGACGGTGACTATCTATGGAGTGTCGGTTCAAACCATCTACACTGGGGTCATGACTGAGACGCAGCAGTACACTGTGACTATGTCTCAGCAGAATGTGGCCACTGTCGGCGGCGGGACAACGACGCTTTGGAGCACTCAGACTTTGCCGACGACGGCTATGCTGACGGTCATCAATGGAACAACCAGCGTGTTTGTGACTGAATCAAACTATGTTGAGCCGTCAATCACTGTGCAGACTGTGACCCAGACCGTTAATCCGCCGACAACCCAGCAAAGTACACCAGAGATACCGTTGTGGCTCATCGTAGCCATTATTCTGACCGCTGTTGGCGGCGGTGCGGTAGGGCTCTTCTTCGTCCTTAGGCGTGGTGGTGTCCTTTCGAGGCTTCGTCCGAAACCTGAGCATGAAGAGGAACCGGAACCCGCGCCGGTGCCAAAGCTAGACACTGATACGAAACCCGAAGGAGACACAGAAACAGTTGCGCAGCCAGCGCCAGCACAAGTCTCGCCTTCTGGCAAGGTCATGTGTGGCGGATGTGGTGCTGAGAACATTGACCTAGCCACTACATGTGAACTCTGCGGTCTACCGTTAGCGCCCAGAACCACTGCTGAATCTGAAGACGCTATGGCAAAAGTAGGAACAGGCGAGGGTGGAGCATGGCACACTTGAAAAAACATGGGCTTCCGATTGTGTTATTGCTACTACTGACCGTACTGGCTGTGCCGTTTGGCTTGTGTCAGGTTCCAGTACAGCCGAATCAGACTCTTACACGTGTAACCTACAATGATTCGTATCTTGCTCTTCAGTTTCCTCGTGGGGATCTCATTGTGGGTCGAGCGAATAATATCAGGCGTGATCAGAGGTCTCCCTATAGCTTGACGGAGCGGCTTTCCATTGAGATGTACGGCATCTATTGGGCATCGAACTCAACTGATACGTGGATTATGGATTTCTACGTGAACTATTCGGTCCCCGTCAAATTCATGGTCAACTATGCTCTGTACGGTAGCGACAGTCAGGGAAATGTTCTTGGGACTCGCGGTGAAGACTTCCTTGTTGAAGGGCAAGTCATCTGGATTCATGTTGTCATGACGACTGTTGCGGCTCCGCATTTTCCAACACTCTCTGAGGCGTGGGGTTTCATTTTCGGACGAGATACACCGCTTATGCAGGGTATTGGAAGTATCACTCAGAATCAAGGTGATCTTATTCAGGGAATCTATTTAGTATTCGGCATACTGGCTGTGAATCTTCTCGTCACAATCTTCCTGCTTGCAGCCGTCGTAATCTTGCTGGCGAAGGGGAGAAGGTAAAGTGGCATCATATCTCGAACTTGCCGCGCAGGGAATGTTCGTTGTTCTCGCCATAGTCGTCATTATCATAATTGCTTTTGTCGTTTGGGTGGTCTACTTTACTTGGTGGCCACCGTTTCGAGGCGGAAAGCTGGATGGATACTACTTCATCTTCGGGCGAACGGGGGCGAATACGCATGTGACAATGGGCGGTCACTTCTGGGATGTCACTCACTATTTCTTAACTCCTAGCCATGAGATGCAGTTGAAGCGCATCTGCTGGAATTTCTATGCAAGTCGCATCAGGATGCTTAAGCACATTGGGACTCCGGATGCTGAAGCAGAACTGAAGATTATTGTGCCCTGGTTGAGGGCGCTGCACCAAAATATGAATCGAAGCTACGACCAGTTTCTACGAGTCATCGTAACACGCAGCTTCACTCGTCATGTTCACATAATCTTCCAGTACGGCAATCTTGGACGGTTGAGCAAGTATGCGAGCACGAACCCGTATGTTGAGTCAGAGTTCGTTCCCGCAGTTCCTGGGTTCTGGACTGCTGAAGTCGTCGAAGGCTTCTGGGCGGACGTGCAAGAGGAGCAGGCGCGTACTTTCCAGCGAGTCAGTGATGTGGACCTTCGGAAGGCCTCAATCCACTTTTTCTGTCCCATTAGTGGAGCCATGCGAATCAAAGGGGTTCCTGGTGCGCCACCTGCTTCTGTTGCAGAAGCGACTCTTGCAAATCCGCAGCTGATTCGACTTGTGGGTTCAGAGAAAACATTCACTCGGATAACGCAAGAGGGTCAGAGAGCTATCCAACGGTTCGCAGCCTCTAACATTGCAAACACTATCCAACGGAGCGTTTTAAGCCAGTCAATCACGGATCTTGATCTCGCACCTGGTTTGAAGATTAGAGCTCCTGAAACGAGAATGTTGCCCTACATACTTACCGGTGTATTTGCAATCTTCGGCGCAATAGGCGGAGCTCAATGGGCTGGTGCCGTTGGTGCTGCTGTCTGCGCTGGCTTCGGCGCCATGATCGGGATCATGTATGCCCTGGTGCAAAGAGGCGGTGCTTAAGATGAGCCAAAGTATCGCCGTAATAGGTTTCCAGAAGCGAGATGATAAACTGGTTGTGGAACATGAGGCTGTGCTGAGGTTGGCGGATTCCATTCGATCGTTCATTGCGAGTGTCCGTTTTCTATCTCCGGATCCTTGGCATAAGAAAGGGTTCGAGGGCTTAGTATCCAATTTTCAGGGTCGTCTACTCGTAACCGGAGGCATGGTGAATGTTCTCAACGTGCTTGTTGATCCGAAGACAGGCAAACCAGTTCCATCAGCCGCCCAATCTGCGCAGACGCAAGCGAACCAGCCGCTGCCACCAGCGAAGGAATCGCGTATCAACTGGTCATATCTAATCGTAATAGTCATCATTTTGATGCTTGGCGTATTGACCTTTCAGCGAGTGCCAGTGAGTTCAACTAGCAACTCGACTGGAACTCAAATATTCATGAACACGACTTACAGTTCCATCATGCCACCAGAGCTCCTAGTAGCAGGAATAGTAGGAGTTATCGGTCTGCTGGCCATTAATCCTATTCTGAGTTTCCTTCAAAGACGCATAGAAGAGACTCATGGCCCTGAGAGTTACCAAACTTGGGCAGCTGCGAAGCTACGGAAGATGATGGTGAAGTATCGTGGCGCGTTTGGTTTGTCACCGTATCTTCAGATTCCATCCGAAGCAGCAAGACTATTCTCGGTTCCTGAGGAGACAATAATCAGTTCTGGCGGCGGCAGAGCATATTTCCGTTGGCTACTTTCAACTGAGTTCAATGCAACAGTCGCCGAAGTGTTGAATCTCGTCAACGAGGCGGCGTGGGGTCGCAGACATGAGTTCAACGAAGCAATCCGAGACATAGCGAAACCCGCATCAGCAGCACGTGCTCAACCTGTAGGTGCAGGAGCGATACAAGCTGGCGGCTGAGAATCCAGAAACCGAGCCCGAGCCGCAGCGAGATGAAACAGAAGCGCTCGCTCTCTCCGAAGCTGGGACGGACGAGTCTGATACTCTTGCTGACATCCCGGAAGAACAGATTCAGGATGCAGAGGTCGGAGTTCTGGAAGAAGAGCTCAAGACCCCATACAATCGACATGTCAGGCTGCTGTATTTGTGGGCTCGGCAGCTCATCATAGATGCCGGTGAAGGACGCGGTGACATCACGGGCTTTGACAGACGACTGATTCATCTGTCAGATATGATCCCAGAGTTGGTTGAGATAGGCGCAAAAGCCAGCAGTAAGCGTGACTCGTATTTCAGATTCACGGATATTTGTGACCCAATGTCCAAGGAAGTCGGTACGCCCAGTGACATTGAGGCAGAGCTTCTTCAAGCAGTAGGTGAGGGTGTTTTCGTGGCGACGTTTGAGGGGCTTGTTGAGTTGTCGATGGAAGCACCGGTTCCACCTGAAGTAACGTCGAGGCTAATGGCAGCGTATCTGGGGTGGCAAAGTTATCTGGAGTCTTCTCTGCTCATCTTCAGCGGCCTCGTCTTGGCCTTGAAATATATCGGGAAAATGTCGAACAAACCTGCGTTGGAGTTTAGTCATCCACTGACGGTTTCATGGGTTACTCACATGCGCTGGGAGATCTTGCGAGGTCTAGCATCAAAGAACATTGAAGAGAAGACGCTCATTCAAGGCATATTCTACATCGGCTATGCAGTGTCCTGGGGAAAAATCGCGGAAGCTGACGGAGCAGAGTTCATCACAGCATGTGTGACGAGACTTCAATGGGCTTGGATATTCACACGTCTCGGAGCAGGATGGTTGGTGCATAATGAACGAGCCGCTCTAGCTTATCGACAGGCTTTCGCTAGAATCTTCGGGCCTTCTGCCGCATTTTTCGAGAACGCTCCAACCGAGAAGAGTGTGGGCATACAGTTCCCGCCGCTCCCTACGCTTCTGATTAAGAATCCGAAGGTTCAGTATCCGTATGCTTTCTTCTTGGTTGATCGAACATCGTGGCTTTCGGGTATGAATGAGGTTCCGTACCTGAAACCGCTTCGGAAGTTCTCGTTCAAGTCAGGGCAAACTTTCGCTTCTTTCATTCTGATCTTCGGGCCGCGAGGATCCGGGAAGACAGCGGTTTCGATGAGTTTAGCTATGCTCGCAATTTGGGATGGTATGACGGCTGTTGTGCTCAAGTCTGACTCCACTAATCAGGCGACTTACATGATGTTGCCTGCTTTCGAGATACCGGAGATTGAGTCATTTCTCTTGAACAGAATGGGTGTCGTGCCTCATCCTGCACCCACGATGGTACTGAATATAATTCGCCCATCCCAGCGGCATCTCCTGAAGGCTGTGCCCTTCACAAGATGGGATCGAGTTGTTGAAGTTGAAAATCCTGATAATTTCGATCTGGACTGGGGCATAGTCATGGATGCGCTTAAGAAAGTTCACGATGAGTTTCCAATGGCTCCTAAGCCACGTGGAGCAGTAGTCGTGAATCGGAACTTGCAAAGGCAAATCAAGGGCCTTCGAGAGAACGAGGATCTCAAGATCAGCGCAAACCTCAATGGCTGCCTCAATCGCTGGCAGGAGCATCATCGGCTGCCAATGTTTCTGCTTAACGATGAAATCAGAGACATGGCGCCAGCCTTCATCATGGGTGGAAGTGCAGGGAAGGATACATCAAGAATGCAGGGGCAGTTCATTCAAACACTGATTGACGCGAGGCGACTGAATTATTCGATGACAGGTAATACCGTACAGCCGCAAGATGTTGTTACAGCAGCGATCAACATGTCTTCGGACATATTCTTTCGTGATCTGCCGCCGGATCAAATGGATTTTCTACTAAAGAAGGGAAGTGGAGCAATTCAACTTCGAGATGATTCGGAACGGGATATTGTCTACTCCTTGAATGAGGCGAACGCGCTTGGTCCCCACTTGGAGTTTTGGTTCAATCGGGAGAAGCGAGAGATGAATCTCGCCTACTTGGTTCCGCCGCCGACTCACTTGGAGTCAACATCACGTGATCCCAAACTCGCCTTTCAAATGTGGGAGAAACGTACAGGCGGTAACATCTTGGTAGACTACAAAGACATCAAATGGGACGAAGTCACAATCGCCAAATGCCGTGGAGTCTCAGGAGCTCGCAGACCTAAAGCCGAAGAAGAACCAGCCGCTCCGCAATTTCCGATACTCTAACTTGACGAGTGAGCTTAGATGTTGTTTTTTAGACTTGCGGAATCTCTATCCCCACGTTTCCTTCATCCTGTTTTTCTTGGTTCTAAGATCAAAGTGATAGTTTGCCCACAGTGCGGTAGCGGCAACATAGCACTCGATCCATCTGGTATCCACAGTAATCTCTGTAACTCCTGCCACCACGCATTTGGTTCCAGCGCAATAATTGAGAACATAAATAATTCAGAAGAGACACGGCTAAAGAGGACGACGGACTAAAATGACAGTCTTCTACCTCACAGTGATGTTCAAAAAAAAATCTGAGAAGTGGAGACGATTTCCTCAGGATGCTCAACCGATGCCGCCTGGGAGTTGGTGTGAGCTTGAAGGCATGATCTTAACCGCGTGTATGCGCGTGTTTCTGGATCCACAGTTCAAGGGCCCACTGAAGTTTCGGGTGGAAGGTTCAGTTCCACTTGTGATGAAGCGACGTGATCCCTTTGCGCGGAAACCGAAGCCTATTCACGTCATGCGTTTAATCGTTGAATTGAATCCCTTACGTCGTACAATTAAGGTATTGCAATATGTTTTCGCAGGTTCTTTTGGAACAATTCAGGATGATCTGGAGTCCGCGTGTGGGTTGCCGGATAGGAGGCGACGGATGGGGATGATTCGTGATGATATTCCAGGCTGGTTCAAGGCAGGAGCGTTTGATCCGACAAACGTTCGGCGTATGCCGCAACCACAAAAAGACGAATATGCGATAGCGAGACCATCACTGGTCAGACCTGAGAACCCCTACGGCACACTTCCAAAGGTGGAACGGTATGAGTTTCCAGGCCGTCGGTAGGGTGCCTATTTTTCTCTTTGAGGATCATTGAAGCGAACTCTCTTCCGCCTATTGGTTTTCATCGTACTCATGTTGCCGTTAGCGTATGCGAGTCCGTTGCCTATTTCCCGTAGTTTCGGTCCATTCACGGTGACTGTGAGTTCAATTACGTTTGCGGCTGATGGTCGTGGAGCGACGGTGTATGGTTCAGTGCAGTCAGACCTCTGGGCTGAAGTGCATGTTCTCTCCGCTTATGCGCCGGTCACATCAACTCAATATCTGGGACGTGGAGACCTTCAAGGGATGCTGGTTCTGAAACCGAATGTTGCGACGGCCACATCGGTTGTCCTATCAAGTCCGTACACGATGGAGCAGCTTGGGCAGTTGAACATTCAGACTGTTCGGCTTCACGCGGAACTGCGGTACTGCGTACTTATGGGATGGTGGTGCGTCCCAATTCCATACTATCCGCTGCCCGCAGACACATCCATCTGGTGCGATTTCAGCAGTTGCACGGTGATCTATGATCGCGCCTTCAGTCTTTCGGAGCTTACCCAAATAGCTCAAGAATACGGGTGAGGGTGGAACCGATTTGGAAGAACCCAAAAAGGTTACTCTCCTATTGAATCATCCCGCGTCTGATGAGATGGCTCTCCATGTGAACAAGAGCAAGCATCATCATTCTTCTTCTTGGCCCATTGATACGATTCGCAAACTAGGCTGGGAAGACAAGGACGATGCGATCCTCTGCATCCACTACTGCTATGATGGTGACGGGAAGGATCCTGTTGGCGTTGTAATTGAGTTGTCGCCGAATCAGCCAAAACCAGCAGCACCCCCGCCGGAGACAAAGTCTCCACCCCCAGAAGGAACGAAAGAGGCCTTGAAGTCCTTGAAGTTATGTGAAGCCTGCGGACAACAGAACGAACAAGCCAATCTCCACTGTATTCACTGCGGCGCACCGTTCCCGAACCTACCGCCACTTTCACCTGTAAGTACCGCACCTGCCGCTTAGACGCCGTTCTTGCGCCCGTATATCCCAAACCGCGAAAGTACGACCTGCTGATGTAGTTCAGCATTTTCATCATGGTGTCCAGTCGAAGGGTGCACCAATCGTGACTGTTGACAAAAGAGGGATCTGCATCAAGCGGGAGATGACAAATTGGATCTATGAGGCATCTCAAATCGCAGGTATGAGCCAGAATCGCACGATCGTTCGGATGCTCCAGATAGCGCGTGAAGACTTAGCGGCGTTTGATGATGCTTCGCTCAGGAGGATCCTGGGTGAACCTTGGCAGGTGGCGGGGAAGATGCCGGCGTTCGTGTGGAGAACTCAGAGACGAGCTCAGCCCCACTTGAGAACTAGAGTCACCATCAGGATGACGATTGCCGACAAACAGGCGCTGGGTGAACTTGCGAGGAAGCATCACACGACGATGTCCGTGATCTTGCGTCAGCCCCTTGAGAGAACAGTCGCAAAGGAGACTGCTTGAAGTGATTGTTACTCTCGATGATTCGGGTTGGCCCGCGAAACAGTTCCGCAGGATTCGGGGACAGGTCGTGACGACGCTCTGTAGTCACAACCCAATTGACCACATGCTGGGCAACCCGTGTATTCAGATTCATGGCTTCTCAGCGAAGGACAAAGAGACGGCGCGAAAGCTTTCGCGGTCGAAGGGTGCACCAATCGTGACGCATTTGTACCCTCTAGTTCATCAACGTAACATTCTTCCAATCTTGAATCATGAGTCGGTCCACTGCGTAGTACAGAACATCGATGAAGCCGATGGATTAGACGCCCTGATTGATCTGATCGGCAACAGCCGCAGAATCTTGGAGGCTGCTTGAAATGCCCCGCATGATCTTCTGCAAGAAATGTGGAAAGAAGACCGAGGTAAACAGAGAACGCTATCCTTGCAAGCGAGACATATTCGCCAAGACATACGAACCCGCCGAGCCAGACATTTGCCCGAACTGCCTCCTCATCCACAAGTTAGGCGATGCACTGAAGAACGGCTGTGTCTTGCCAGTTCAAAAGGTCCCCGCCACAGACGCGAGGCTAGATTAGTTTGCAAGTAATCGCTTGGAACTTTGGAGGGCGGACTTGTCCGCGTTGCGGGTTCAAGTCTGCCTTGCTTTTCAGAGATCGTTGTCGTGATTGTGGTGGATCGCTGGTACATTGTCCGAGATGTTTCGGAATCGAATGTCTTGGAACTCGCAGTGAGTCGAGGCCGAGAACAAGAGATGAAGTATTGCCTGCTATGAGAGGTCTGCTTGAATTGGAGGGCTTCGATCCAGAAGCCAAGGAAGAAATCAGACATATGCTCGACCGCGTAGACAAACATTTGCCAATGCCAAGTTGGTTCCCAGATTGAGAAAGAAACGAGTGCTGACGACGCGAGAGAAGCAATTCAATAGGACGAGAATATTGTTCGGCATGATCACGCTTGCCGTGATCGCTGGTCTGGTGGGTGCGCTTGTCTGGACTGCGGATGCTCCGAATAGGGCATGTCAGGCAGGATTACAGGTGCATGTTCTCAGGTTTCGCGTTGTGAATCATTACGATCAAGCGATCAGAGTGGACTGGAATTATTCGGTGCCCGGAGTTTGGATGGAACAGTATGATGTAGCCGCGAATACTGGCATGTTCATCTACACGACAGCGAAGTTCGATCCTTCTCACTTGAGTTTACTTGTGACTGTACGAGCGCATAACACGACGACATTGAACTATCCGTGGCTTCCAGACGAGCCTGACACATTCTCTCTCACTGACCTATCACTTGTGAATGATGCTGGTTACTATGCTTGGCTGAGACAGGCACCAGAAGCTACGACGCTGCGATTCGAATGCATCAGCGCACAGGTGTATGAAGGCCCAACTATAGTCTTCGGGTGAAGAAACACATTGGCTATTGTCCGGCAAACGGTTCAGTCGTTTCTGCCACCAGAATGGGAAGAACGGCTGGCCCAGAAGCGTTGTCCGGTATGCGGAATTGGGAAGGTCGCCTTTGAACCCGGAAGGAAACACTGTTGCAGTCCTGCTTGTCAGCAGAAGTATGCAGAGCACTTTCAAATCTGGGCTCAAGTTCGAGCGAGAGTCCTTGCTCGTGACAAGTACACATGCCAAGCGAAAGGGTGTGGACTGAATCTTGAGCGAATAAAACGGAAACTAGAACGGGAGAAAATGTTGGCGGACAAGGAAAACTTGCAATGGATAAAGATGAATGCTGATGATGAAATTCAGAAGAAACAAGACGCGCTTCTAAGAGAGGCAGCGGACCGCATTGCGGAGGCATCTAACATCGACGCTTTGGCAGAAGCCGTGTATCGAGAAACGCGGTATCGCTCGAACAGTTCTCTTGCTGGAAAGCTGCCGCGTAAGGTTCCAAATATGGAACGCGAACTTGTTCTTGAAGTTCACCACATCAATGCGATTGCCGATGGCGGTGACATGTGGGCTGAGAAGAATCTTGAAACACGCTGCTTCGAACATCACAAGAAGAAAACGCGCGAGCAATCAGCTGCAAGGCGAAGACGCAAGAAAGAGGGGGGCCCAGATAGAAAAACGCCTTGATGAAAATGGTGACATGGCCGATGAGCCAGTCTATACTTGCTCAACAACTGGGTACAAGTGGTGGAGCAAGGAGGAGCACGACGAGCGATGTCCATGTGGAGGTCTGAGAAGACCGATCATCTAAAGACCCCCAAGGAAACCCACACTGTTTACAGGTGGGAGGAATTGGGCAGATTACTCGTTCTACGGCACTGAACTCGTTCTACGGCACTGACTTGTTGTGGTCCTCATCGGGTTTGAAGATGCCCTCATAGTCTTTCTGGAGATCTTCCTTGTCAAGATCGATGTAGCCGATTGTGACGGATACTGATTTCTTCGTGTGCCTGGCAAGGCGGCGTGTCTTTTCGAGGTCTTTCAGCTTTCTGTAGGTTTGAGTGATGAAGGCTGCTCGTAGTCTGTGTGGGCTGATCTTGTCGGCGTTAGGGATGGGGGGACAGTTACATGTCGCTTTTGGATCGTATCGGAGCTCTCTCTCGCCCTTATCGTTGAGTATGATGCTGTAGACTGGGCAGGGGATCTGGTGAAGTCTCGCCTTCAATGCTACTTCCTTGACGATGCGTTGGAGCTCTCTAGTGGAGCCTTCCGGGGTGCTGATTGGAAACAATCGTTCTTCTTTAGGGATTTTGTTCACTTCAATGTAGTCTCTCAAGTAGGCAAGTGTGTCCGGGTCGATTGGCTGGTCTTCCGGGGCATGGCCTGGGCTTGCCTCATTTGCCCAGCCTTTTCCGTGGATCATTATGCGTTTTCCGGAGTAGTCTATGTCACGGGGCCGGAGTCCGGGAAGTGGTTTTCGAGGATGATCCGGAGGGATTCCGGATTTTCTCCACTCTTGACATGCCTTATGTTTGCAGCCTTTCGGAGCTTTTCCGGAGCTTGTCGGAGTTGTCCCGGAGCGTTTCGATCTGCAAGCGTGGCACCGGCAGTAGGCGAGGGAGGGCGGTTGGCCTACGAGTTCTGCTTCTCGGATTCCGGTGCGGATGATTATGCGGAGCATGAGGTAGACTCTGATGGCAAACTCGTAGAATGCTGTCCGGAGGAGCGCATCAAGGACCACATCGCCAGGAGCTCCCTTCCAACGCTGGCCCCTCTTACCTTTCCTTCCCTTCTTGGGAGATCCAGTTGGAGGCGCAGGCGGCGGTGGCGGCGCGATCGACAGTTGCGGATAGTTCTTGGCCAGCTCGTCTAGACCCGAGATTGAGTTGTTCATGCAGAGAAAATTACTTGTCGTAATATTCGGGGCACATCAGGATTGGCAGCTCTCGTTTTATAATTTACGGACAGAATCGGATTCTGCTGGCACAATCGGAGTAATCCACCACTGGCTCCTGCCAAGAGACCTGTTGAGCCTGACCCCCCTGACCTAGTAGTTGAGGAATCGGTCTCGAACTTTTTAAAAAAATCGGGGCGGAAGGCCTCTGCCTGAGCTTGTCGTAAAATTGAGATATTACGACAGTTACCCATAGCGGCTAATTCTGGCTTCTTTCAGGTTCCCGGGGCGCAGTTTGAGGCAGGTTCGAGGTCGGTCGAGCCGCCGATTTCCCCTCCATCTGTAACGGATGGCATTGATGGATCCTCCTGTTTTACGCGTACAATATATGGCTTCATACACGTGGGTGGGATGTTTACACTTTGGTACGTTTACATTTTCATTATGAGGCAGTGGAGCATCTGAACGATGGGTTTTGAGAGCGATGTTCAGACGAGGAAGTTCCAAGCGGTCATATCTCATGTTCACAGAGGATCAAAGGAATCGACAGTCGACTCTCTGCATCTCACAGAAGGAAAGAAATGGGGTCGACGATCGCTGGGTCGAGCTTGGGTCACATGGCCTCACCACTTCAAGGCAGGCGACCTAGTGGAGATTGAGTGGAAGATCAGCAAACTCAATGCTTCCCTGAAGCCAATGTTCCCCTATGATTCGCTTTGGAACCTTCTCTTCATGGTCCTATTCTTGCTAGGGGTATCTTGGATTGCCGGGTTTGTTGCCTCCACTCTATACAGTTGGATCGGTCTCATCGTGCGTCTCATCGTGCTCATCGTAGTCTTCATTGTGCTGTGGCATCCGTTGGTCGACTACCTAGAGCGACAAGGCAGATGGAGAATATGGGAAACTGCTCCCCCGCCGCTTGAGACCCCCAAGGTGTGATCACGATGGATTGGCGCAAAGTATTCTCTTTGCAGACGTGGTCTCAGGATCGTGAAATCATCAAGGCTTATCAAGTAGGCTGGCAGAACAGAATTGTTGTACCGACATCAATTCGTCCGTTCAGAATGAATGGGCAACTGCATCGTGCGCTCTGTGAATCATGCCGACCCAAAGCCGCAGAATACATTCTCACATTCGCCGATGCAGCAGAGCGAAGCGATGCACGCATCACCCTAAGCGTAATTTCCATAATTGCCATTGTCAGTCTGCTGATTATAGTAGCGGTAGCATAGCGATCAGGAGCACGCATCTCCGATATGCTTTGGAGGAATGTGTCTAGCATGGTGCGCACAATATCACGGTATTACTGTGAGAAGCCTAAGTGCCAGCTGCCTCCATTCGATAATGAGAAAGAAGCACTTGAGCACGAGGCGCAAGAGCATTGTGCATTGTGCGGATATGTTATGGCAGATCATCCAATGACGATGTATGAAGAGACCTCAAAAACAATTCGATGGCGATGCGACGGCAAAGAAATCGACCTCGACCCTGAGCGTGAAGGCGCAAGGCTACTTGCAAAGCATAGAGCAGAAGCAAAGGCAAAAAGCGTTAGGGAATGAGCAAGTGTGGAGATTCCCTTGAGCACACAGCCACCAGTCGGAGATACAAGCCTAACCCCAGTGAAGGATGAGATTGTTCGTCCGGATCCGCATTTCTCTAGGGATACCTATGAGAAAGCTCTCATTCGGGTGAAAGCGCTGAAGTTGAGAAGCTTCAATGAGTACGTTAACCAGCTTGTCATTGCGGATGTGACGCATCAGGCTGCTGAGAGTATTCGTATTGAAGAGCGTATGAATCAGGATGTTGTGAAGATTCGACGGCGCAAGGACCAGATAAGCAAAGTGATCAGCAGCTGTCTGGTCACGATGGATCCTGGCATATCGAAGGAAGCGTTGCGGGAGCAGCGTGGCGAGATCCTTGAGGTCTTTCGCGGGCTCTATTTCTCAAAGGAAGTTGATGGAACCGTTCAGCCTTACAATATCCTGGAGGTTCTTCCGAAGCTGCGTGCGATGGTTGAGGAGAGGAAAGATGCGGAGTTGCTTCAAAGGCTTGACGCTTTCGTGGATTTCCTACGCGCCCAGGATAGTCTGTGGCGACTCAAGCAGGACACGATTGCCGTTCGTTTCACGCATTTAGAGCCGGAAGCTCCGAAATCTGCTGTCGATCAATTCACTGAGGGAACACCATTGCCACCGCCAAAGGTGACTATCCGAACCGTACATGAACCGGCAGAAGACCTGCCGAGCTTGGAACCGGATCCTGAGGAACCTCTTGCCTTCCTCTACAAGGCACCACCAGTCTCGAAAGATCGGTGGTGGGAAAAGCAGAAGTCAGGGAGTTAGGGCCTTGGAGAAGAGAAAGGGAATCGCGCTTCTGATGCTTGGAGTGTTGCTGGGCTTTCTAGGAGCGACAGTAGTTTGCAACAATGATGTATGTCCAAATGGGTTCTGTCGCTATGTAGTTCATCAGCCAATGAAACTGACTCTTCTAGGAGCTAACACACATTATCCAGCGTGGATATGGGTTACGGAATATGCTCCTTTGGAATCTCCAATTTGGAAAGAAGTGTCGGGCGAGCTGACCGATACGGGATGGTGGTCGGAGAGTCTTAATCACACCTGGTCTTGGGATGGAAGATACGGCATAATAGACGGCGAAATCTACGCGACTGATTACTACATCTCAATTCAAGCTCCCGATCATTGTACAAAGTACCTCATGTGGTCTCTTCCAACGAACGGAACCGAAATAGTTGTGACTTTGGAATGGGGCTGCCTACCCATTTGAGCAAGTCGCTGTCGTTATTGAGAGGAGCCGAGAAGAAGCAATGATGCCACTTCTTCTGGTGTCGTTCTTGTTGTTGTCTTCTTTGAACATGACATGGTTGCCATTCGTGTTCATTACTGAAGTCTCTCCTGAGTCTCCGATGATCTTTGACATGGTGACGGTGACTTGGCGTGTGCAGACTGATGTTTCAGTGCCCATAACGGTGGCTCAGTGGGATTTCGGAGATGGCACCGGGGGCGTAGACACTCAGCAGAACATGACAGGCACGTTCTACATAACGCGGGCGCATGTCTACGCTGTGCCCGGCGACTACTATGTGCGTGTAGGTGTGGTGGATGCTTTGAATCGGACTGCTCAAGATGTTATAGCGGTCACGGTTCAGCCTCGTGCAACAGTAATCACTTTCAATGTGAATCCGGTGAATCTGAACTCCAGCTATAACGAGCACTTCACATTTGAGGCGAGCCTTGCGACGGATCAAGGAGTCACGCTGGTCGGTGAGCCAATCGCTTTCTGGTACTCTCCCGTGCCTGTGAATCAATCAGCGGACGGTATCATGTGGTACTCGGCTGGAGGGGGACTAACGGGCAACGGTGGACGCATCATGACTTTATGGGTTGCACCCTTCGACGGACAATACATATTCAAAGCTACATTCGATGGCGGCGAGCTCTATGCTCCAACCGAAACAATCTTCACCATCATTTGTCAAGTCACACCGGAGTTTGCGATGCCATCAGTAGTGCTCATCATCGGATTTCTCTCAATCATCTTATACAAGAGACTAGCTAGTGCGCCGATAGGTTCTCTCAATGGGCCGTAACCAAGTCCATCAACTTCAAGATCAGAAGTTCGGACTCTAGTTTCTCAAGTTCGTTAGTCTCACTCATCTCGGAGTGCCTTCAAGCGGAAAATGTCTGGTCTGCTAACACCGTCGGCCAGCATACACCTGTAAGTTTGGTTAGGAAGGAAGCCGCAGTACCGCCAGTCAAGGAAGAACTTATAGGAGACAGTCGGAGACAATAGGAGACCGTCTAAGAGGAGAAGCATGAATCTCTTGCTCGCGGTCGTGACTGTGGCATATTGGTGCACATCGGCAGTTGCTTGTGGACTATTTGTCATGTCGGTTCGGCGTAGAATCTTAGGAGGGATCCTCATGTCGGTCATGCTCATGTCGGTTGTGATTCCGATTTCTATCGGACTAACCCGATGGATGATGGCAAGTTGACTAGGAGTAACCCGTCATCTGACAGCAAGGGGCTATGAGTGCTCTTGGTTCGAGTTGCTAACTCTAGGATTCGACGCCAGGTAAAGCGCAAGAATACGTTCGAGGTCACTTTGCCTAAAGACTTGGTTGAAGATGACACGTTCCCATTCAAAGAAGACGATCAAGTCGTGATTCGCATCGACGGATCAAGCCTCAGAATAAGCAAGAACGGAGACAAGTGAAACATGAAGATCAGCCCGAAAGATTGCAGAGTGATAATTGAGTACATTCATCTCTTGGAGAAGGCGGCTCCCCAGATCGAGAGACCAGAGGAAGTGAACACAGCAATAGACGATCTGGTTGGAGCAACCAACAAATGACAGGTAACACGCCAGACTCCACGAGAGGTTTGGTAAAGAACACGCCATTGGAAGGGGAGAGAAAATGAAACTCAAGACTGATCTGGGTGGAGAATTGGAGGTTCCGAAACGGTTCGAGGAAGCCTTCAGAAAGTGGTGTGACGGTGAGGCTCCCACTTCTAGTGACGACTTGAAGTCTTGGTTTGCTGACTTCTACTACGACAACCTTGCTGATTTTGACGGCAAAGTCGTGCCGAAAGAGGAAGCGCGGTTTCATGTGAATTTTGCAACATGCGACATTCCGGGTGGCGGAGGATACCCAGTAGACCGTGAAATCAGTTTCACGGACAGAGGCGTAAGATATACAGTCATCGCTTTTGCATGGACCTCAGAACTGGACGATAAAGGTCCGCTCTCGATTGTTGCGTACAAGGAACCAAAGAAGAGGAGAAAGAAATGACGGAAGTTGCTAAGCCCATTCACAAGTGTCCAATGTGTGATGGAAGGCAAGATCAGCCAAGTTGGTTCCTATTCAAACCTGAAGTCACAATCGAAAGTGTCTGCTACAACGCGGAGAGTGGAAACTGTCTGCTCTGTCGCGAACCCGAATGCAACTTGAGTGGAATGAGCTTTCCCACGCCAGAAACGGCAGGTTACGGTAAGAATCCGTCATCGGAGGGGGACGCAAGGAATGTTTAAGGCATCAGTTAGTGATGCGCGGCTTTGGAAGAGTCTTCTGGGCGCAATCTCAGCGCTGGTTGAGGAAGCAGATTTCAACGCCACATCTGACGGAATCAGGGTGAGGTCGATGGATCCTGCTCATGTGGCGATGGTTGACTTTGAGTGGCAAAAGGCTGCCTTTGAGGAGTACACCTGCATAGAGCCGACGAAGATTCGTGTTAGCCTTGCGTCTATGTTGAGGTTGCTGAAACGTGTTGGCAGCGACGAAGTTCTTGAGATGTTCTACGACGATAAGACACGCAAGCTGAACCTGACCCTCAAGGGGAAGATGATGCGAAAGTTCACGATCCCCACGCTTGACCCTGGACAGGAAGAGGTGCCGACCCCGAAGATCACTTTCAACTCGAAAGTGAAGCTAGCAACCCCAATCTTCAGGGACATCATAGACGATGTACAAACAGTCAGCGACAATGTGAGGCTTGAGGCCACGCCTGAGAAACTGACCGCCGCCGCAACAACGGAACTCAGTAGCGCCATCATAGAACTTGACAAGGCAAGCGAGATGCTGATTGAGCTCGACGTGAAGGAACCTTCTAAGGCAACCTTCAATCTAAACTATCTCTCAGAGATAGCAAAAGCAGGTGCCGCAACCGCCGACCTAGTGACCCTCGAATTTACTACAAACATGCCAATCAGGCTCACATTCGACATACCCCAACAAGGCCGACTCATGTACTACCTAGCGCCAAGACTTGAAGAGACGGAGACAGCGCATTTGAAGGAGGATTCGTAAGGATGAGTTGCATACCCCCGGCTTGCATTGAAGAGTTTGCGCGGTACGGCTTGATTGTCTCAACATCAGGTCTGATTGGAACCGCGATTGCGTATTTGTACCATCTGTTCTTCGAACCGATAAGGGAAGGACCAGTCATGGCCTATGTGACATTCGTAGGTAAGAAGAAGGGAGTCGGGGAAGCATGAGGCGAAAGCAGAGAGAAGCGATTCTAGAAGTTTCTGAAGTCATAGGGATCATCATAAGTGCAGCACTCGTGTTTCTCATAACAGGTTCACTTCGAGTAGCGTTCATGACCGGATGCGTGGTGTTGAGCTACATTCTCATGGTTCCACTCATCGCAAACGGAATCGTATTTGCGATGTGGATAGAAGGCGAAACGCTTGGTTGGTTCGCTCGGAGGCTCATTCTGACAAGGCGTAAAGAGGCAGGTTTGTAGGAACAAGACATGAAGAAATCACTTGGGCGGATATTCGACTACAAGAGTGCAAGGGCAGGTCCCAGTCATAACAAGACACCGGAGGCGAGAACCTAATGCCTTGGTCCTACCTTTGCTTCTGGCACTTCTGGTTCGCTCGTTTGCGGGGAGACGATTTTGGGTCGGGCATGGTTCTGGGGGCGGAATGCGATGCTGCCTTCCACTGCGACTGGAACAGAGAGATGTGTAAGGGGCGACCCTACAGAGAGGTCTTCTACGGTGAGATGCTGGACACACTTCGTTCCGCCAGAAGTGAGGGGTCGAGCAGCTCCGAATATATACCTCTGGAAAAGGTGGCAGATCCTATCCATAATCAGACACCGGGGGCTCGGAAGGCATGAAAAGGCAAACGAAAGCATTGCTTGCAACTCTGCCGCTCTTTGCTTTCTTTACTGTCGCTTTGGTCTGGATGTATGACTTCTGGGGTTTCTGTTGGCTATGCCCGACTACGACATATTTCGAGAGAATGCAATGGTCTACTGTGACACTGATTGGAATACTTCTTAGTTTGGTCGTCTTGTGGGAGCAACATTACGGACTTCTTGATTGGTTGAGCGCAAATGCTCCAATCGCACAAAGCAAGCTCGATGAGTTTCAGAACAAGACGCGGGAGGCATGACGAATGCGATACAGTTTCCAATATGCCTATAGTTGGCGAGGCATCGAGACTCCCGAGGGTCTTGGAAAAGGAACATTTGAGGCACAGCATGATGAAGAAGCAAAGCAAGTGGCGGACATGCTGCAAGGCTCTATGATTTTCGTTTCAGTCATGCGCGGTACAAGTTTCATAGTGTCAGTGTGGAACACCAAGAAAGTTGCCGACAAGCTACGAAGCTTGACAGACATGCGAGGCAAAGCGGCAAGTTACAGCAGTCATAACCCGTCATCCGAGAGACAGAAGTGAGAGAATGAATGAGGAAATGAGGGCAGAGATGCTGAAGGTGCGAGCCGGACTAGGCATGGCCATTCTGGAGGAGAGCCTACTTGTTCCAGTAGTGGAGTCCTGGTTGGAAGAGCCTTCTCGACTCGACCTCATCAGGAAATCGAATCCGCCGAAGAGCGAGTGGTGTTGGCGTAGCCATTTCTGTAGACGTTGCGGGAAGGTGACTGTTCAACACAAGCACCATAGGTTCTTCTGGACTTGTCAGAATCATGATCCATCACATACCAAAGAGTTTGCAGAGTTTTGTTCACGTCTCGGAGCTAAACCAACCGTTCTTGCTCTTTCTACCAGAGAGCTCATGCAAGGTCAAGGCTTCATGGAACCGATGGCTCTTGAGGAGCTCGAAGCACGGGTTCAGGAGCGTTAGGGCATGACTGAAGTCACGAAATACGTTCCAAGTCTCGATGTGGTTCGCAAGTTAGAGAATGCTGCTGAGACACTCCAGGAACGGATAACGGTGCGTCTGCTTGGGTACTGTGGCTTGTGTACAACAGAGCTGCTTGACCTACGTGTTGATGATATTGACATCGACGGCACGAAAACACTTTGGGTCGAGGGTCGAGGACACTTTGATGGTGAGTGGATCCCATGCGACTCGACAACATTGAAGCTGCTTGACGAGTACACAAAGGGCATGGCTGATAGGGATAGCTTGTTCAAGTGCAGCAGGATAGCAATAAGCCGTATCATCGCAAGCCTCGCTGCCAAGGCGCATATTGAAGAAAGAGTTACGCCGCACTCGCTCAGGCATTTCTTTGCAACGCGTCTTGTGGGCAACACCAAGGACACATGGATTCCAGCGTATCTTCTTGGGCGTCGACCCGCATCACTCACCGTAACAGAACATCTTGAGGAAGTTGACCGAGTTTACAGGCGAACATTCGAGAGGGGCATCATCACCAGGATACTTGCTTGGCTAAGACGGATGGAATCGGGGGACGTGCCGATGGTCAATGCTTCTTCGAAGCGCGTCGAAGCTCTCGGTACATTCGGCGCTCTGGTGATAGTATGCGGCATCGCAATTCAGATGCTGAGCATTGACTTCGCGTTCAAGACATTGAACACGAAAACTGCGAACATAGGCGTGATTCTTGGAACAGTCATCGGTATAGTCGGCTTCCTATTTTTCACAGTCCGCCTTTGCTGGCAACCACGAGTGAACAAGAAAGGAGTGGGGGAAGCATGAAAGATCACGGGAAACCAAAGCTCATACGCTGTGCGCTGTGTGGAAAGAGGATCAAGAGAACGATTCTCGGTTCGCGGGTCCTGGAGAACCCCTCTCTCTTCGCCCGATATTCCGCCCAGCTTGATAGGCTTCCATCAAGGCCCAGCGCACATCCGATAGTCCTCGATCCTCGAACAAGCGCCCCATCGCGGGCAAGTTAGGAAAGCCATGATCTGCCCAACTTGCCAAGGAAAGAAGACTGCTCATGCCGAGGAGTGTGATAGATGTGATGGTCTCGGGGAGATTGAATGCCCCGAATGCGATGGCGCTGGTTCGTGCACCTGTTTCTGTAGGCATGATGAGGAAATCGAACACCCTTGCTATCGCTGTGATGGGAAAGGGCAGATTCCATGCCCTGAGAGTCGGGGCGACCATGAAGAGTATGATGAAGATTGTCACACATGCCGAGGAACAGGCGAAGTCAGTCCATTTGACCCCCGATTCAGACCGAAAGAACAGTTGGTGCTTGCAGGTTCCCAAGCCTAACCCGACATCGGAGGATTGAGACGCTTGAGAGGCCGTAAAGAAATGGCATTTTGGGAAATCGCTTGGTGTCTCTTCTTTCTCGGAGGACTTGTCCTCTCCATCGCAAGTAATGGGGTAGTACAGTTGATCTCTTTCGCATTCACTGTCTGCGTCATTGTATCTTGGTTCCCTTTGACCCTGCATTTGAACAAGAGATGACAGGTTTCTATCCTAATCGGGCCATGTAGAGTCCATTTTCTCTGTTGAGGGAATGCTGATTGTCGAGTGATCGTAAGCGGATCTACGGCGCCAAGGGCAAGTCTACGAGCACGTCGATTGAGTTTTTCAATATCAAAAGAAGGAAGAAGGTTTCGATTCCTGAGTCTGACGTGGAGATAATCAAGAAGAAGGGTCTACTCATGTATGCTGCCACGGATCCGCAAGACGGCATGAAGTTGAGGAAGATCAAGGGGCGAGCGTAGCAGCTTGCCTAAGTCGATTGTTGCCGCGTTAATCGGCTGGGTCTACATGCTCGTCGGGGCTTTCAACATAGTTGCGGCCTTTGTTCCGGAGTTGCAGGTGTACTCGTTCCAGGCTGCGCAGTATGTTGGTTTCGGCTTGATGTCATTCTTGAACATCTCAATACTTTTCATTGGTGCGTTGATGATTCCTATCGG
>JALHTB010000079.1 GCA_022865625.1 Candidatus Bathyarchaeota archaeon | reverse complement strand
TAGCCGAACCAGTGTGGGAGCGGTTGAAGGACATTATGAAGAAAGAGCGCGCGAAGAGCCTGAATGAGGTCGTGGCGAAGTTGTTGGAGGAGGCCCGTGGTGTTCCGTCGTCGAGATTCGGCGTGCACAAGAGACTCAAGGCCAGGCTTACCCAGCAGGAACATGAGGAGATTACGAGAGACGTTCACTGAGGTTACGTGACCTCCGCATGTCAAATGAGACCTGTGTGATCGATTCCTTCGCATGGTTCGAGTACTTCTTGGGCTCATCCGCTGGAGCAAGGGCGAGGCCTTTCATCGAGAGCTCTAAGGGCATAACACCAACAATCGTAATTGCGGAACTATCCGAGAAGTACCGAAGAGAGAAACTAGCTTTCACCGAGGACCTAGATTTCATAATTGGCAAGACACGTGTAGTTTCCCTTGATACTATGATCGCCCAGAAAGCAGGAGCATTGAGTCATGAGAGAAAACCGAAGGTCCGACGCTGGGGTTTGGCAGATTCGATTGTCCTCGCCACGGCCAGAGAGTACAAGGCGAAGATAGTAACCGGCGACGAGCACTTCCGCGATCTTGTAGGCGAAGCGATAATGATCAAATGAATAGGAAGCCCGACTTGTCCCGACAAGGATTGCTGGGAATTTCCTGCTTTATTTGCAGATCTTATTGACGAGGAAGCAGCTTATTTTGGACTGACTTCCTGCTCATTTTGTGCTCGCTTTCTGCGCCTTTTCTGCTCAAAGACTGCTCAGTTGACAGTCTTAAACGCGGGTTTCAAGCTAAGCCCCGGCGCCTGAACCTTCAGTTGAGAGCCCTGATCTCTTTGCGGATGGTTGTGGACGCATGACTGCAGATCTCGTAAGAAGCTTTATCTATCGTTCCCCTGGTGGTTTAACGTAGTGACGAACGATGACGACGGTGACCGTTTCCTCGAAGTTTCAAGTAGTAATACCGGAGGACGTTAGGTCGAGGCTGAAGCTTCAGCCGGGCCAGAAGGTGATTGTGATCGAGAAGGATGGGGTTGTCCACATGATTCCTCTGAAGCCTGTCAAGGAGATGCGGGGCATCGCGAAAGGAATTAAGGTCCAGAACGTTCGGGAAGAGCTTGACAGGTTTTGAAGCTCATCGATTCCTACGGTTGGATCGAGTATTTCGGGGACGGCCCACTGGCCGACAAGTACGCCCCTCATATTGAGGGCGCTAACACGAACAACACAGTCACACCCACCATCGTTGTCTACGAAGTCTACAAGAGGCTGAAGAAAGAAAGAGGAGAACAAGTCGCTCTCGAGGTCTATGCTCAGATGACCAGAACTAGAATCCTCCCCCTAGACGAGGCAGGAGCACTGTGCGCGGCAGACATCGGCCTCAAGAAGGATCTAGGCATGGCAGATGCGATCATCTACTCAGGAGCGAGAATTCACAAAGCCGAGCTTGTCACCAGCGACCAACACCTGAAAGGTCTAGAAGGCGTGACCTTCATAGAATGAGTGTACCGTGGCGTTTGAACTCTGAGTACAGAACTCACCCCGACGAACTCACAAAATCAATTCCATCCGGGACATTCATTCCGAGCCTTCATGTCTGGAACACGAGTTGTGGCAGAATCGACGTGCAATCGTAGTTAGGCTCTTGACGATTGGAAGACTCGACACTAGCGGCCCGTTGATATGCCGCGGCCACCTTACTGTGATGAGGAAAGCATGTGCTATTCTGCGGCGGTGAGAGAGTCTGAAAAGTAGTCTGTGGGCATTCCGACGTACCCCCAAGTTACTGGCTGAGGAGATCAAGCGCCGACGTGAGCAAGCTAATCGGTGACGCGATCCTTTCCGCGGCTAGCTTGCCTTTTCCTTCTTCTGGCTCCTGACTCAGTTTGCGCGATCCCTCTCGAGTCATAGGGACCCCTATAAGGTGGGGCTACAATAGCAACCTATGTCGGATCGAGTTTTCCTGTGTAGTTGCCGAAAATGCGGCACCAACTTTGAGTTCACAGGAACATACGAGAAGTTCAACAACTTCATGGACTCAAAGAACTTCACCTGCTCTAGCGGGCATGAGGAGAAGACTTCACCACGGGCTTTCCTTCAGCTCATAGAAACGAGCGAGCCCCAGCCCATGCAAGATTGGAAGCCAACGGAAGGCCGAAATTACGTCAACGTTCTCGACTATCAGATGGCCCGAATCAACCGCATGCAGATAGATCACATCGGTTCAGGCGTCTACATTGATCGAAACACGGGCAAGAAGTACGACTACGAGGAAGACATGAAAGGAACCCGACACTATTTCGAAGTGCCGGCATAACTCCAACTCGACGCCTATCACGTCGATTAGGCATAACACAGCACATACCATTTAGAAAAAAGGGCAATAAGAAAAAGGGAAAACGGGAGGAAAGCCTCCCAGGTTTCTATTTGACGACTTCGCCTGTTGCGAATCTTGGACCAACAGAGTTGATCTTGACCTTCACATGGTCGCCAGGTTTGGTTTCTGGAACAAAGATTACGAAACCCTCAATCCGAGCTACTCCGTCACCGCGACGGCTGGTCTCTTTGATGTCCATTTCGTACTCCTTACCTTCCTCAACTGGCTTGTTGAAGGAACCTCCAAAGCTCATACGTTTCACCTCGTTCAGTTCGTTCAGCTAGTTCTTCGGGAGAAAACTTAGACGCCGACACGGATGGTTACGGTAAGACGCTTGGCTTCAGCCCGTACACCTAACTTGCGCTTCAACACTACACCGACACTAATAACTCCGCCTATTCCGGCACCAGAGAACACCCAAATGCTACGCGAAGTGCGACTTCAACCGAAGTGCTCTAATGTTTGTTCTTCCTCTAATCGGTTGCTTGAAGCGAGGCCTGCGATGCAAATAAAGAACGACGAAGACGCAAGAAGCGTGGCAAGAAAATACTTCCTCGGCACAAGGACTTTCCACGACAAGATCACTTCATTGAACATGGAGCAAGAGACTCAAGGCCCAGATGAGAAGGGCGCCTGGAAGGTCAAAGGAACCTACCTCACGGAGACAGGCGTAAGAGCAGAATTTGTGGCTACTGTGTCGCCACGCGGTGAGGTACTCACAACCACCTCGACTTCAACCAAGCCGAAGCCGTCCTGGCGCTAGGTATCCTGAAGTATACACGCCAACATATGTTGAACGCTAGTGTAGGAGAAAGCAGCTTGACCCATAAACTGAGTAGGAAAGATCATGCTACGCGAAAACGGCAGAAGAAAAAGCAGCGCAATAGGAAGCGTACGAAATCAAGCAGAAATCCTAGCTGATAGAGACAGTCTTGACTAACACAGTCCCGCTCCAGCGTCCGCTCGGTTGAACCTTCAGCAGAGAACTCACTGCCGGCACATTCTGCTGAATTCCTACCGTATTTCCTGAGGCTGTGAACATCTGCGGAGAGTAGTGTGTAGTCCGTTCGTCAGGTCGGATCTTGTTGACCGCTTTCGCACTCGCGAGTTGTGTGCGCTGCTTTCAGGGCCTCATGGAATGAGAGTTCGGTCTGACAATAGCCCTTCGTGCCCGCGAGGAGGAGGCCTGCGAGTGCTTGGTTTCGACTGGCTGCAGTTCTTTGCGCGTAAATGTCGATGAGCACGGCGAGGCCTGCCGGTAAGCGGAGATCCATGATCAGGCTACTCCCTAGTATGGCCTTGATCGGACGAAACACATGGGACACGGCAGAACCACGAGCCAGTCTCTTTGTGAGGTATTCCTTGTTTCCGAAGTCATCGTGCATGCCGAGCACTATCAGTACACGCAGTAGATCGGCTGTCTCCCACTTCTCGAGAAGCGCAAGCCGCTTGACCTAGTAGGCTTGAAGCTTGTCAAGGTAAAGTGACAGACGCCTGTAGTTCACTGTGAGAGCTTCCTATTCCTATGCTCTAGAGCATAGAAATCGTCTGATCGTACGCCGCAGGGCCACGCATAGAACCTAGGGGTTCCGGCAGTCTCAGACCTAGATGAGACATGCTTCACGAGAGGAGAGGGTGAAAAAGAGGCCGAGGGGTGGAGGCTGTTCGGCTGTATATGCCGAACCACGAGCCGCCCCGTCTCAGTGTCAGTTCTTCTGTAGGTTGCTGAACAAGTCCTTGCTCTTGTCGACGATTGCGCTTCTGGTCTTGTCGTTTCCTATGACTGCGCCTAGAGCCAGTGCGACTCCCAGCATAACGGCGCCGTAGGTTACGGCTTTCTTTGTTTCTCCATTCATCTCTTCATTTCCCTCCTGATGCAATTGGCAGGGTACATTGGTGCACCGCGATAAGAACATTACTGTGCCCATTCTCCGGCCCCCACGCGAGCAATGCTAGTTTCGAACAAGAGAGCCACATTGTTCCACAACAACTTGGCAACGTCCGAGAAGCGTTTGCAGTCTGAAACGCTCACAGGATACGGGGCT
>JALHTB010000078.1 GCA_022865625.1 Candidatus Bathyarchaeota archaeon | reverse complement strand
TTGCGATGGTGATGTTCTTCACGTGAAGCTTGCCTTCGAAGAATCGTCTTCTGCACACCTCAACGACATCAACGGCTGCTGATATGGCTCGCCCTCTCGCTTTGATTGAAACCTCACTGCTGCCACTGGTGAATTGCATCACGATCGCTGTAACATACGCCATGATAGGCTTCTGTCCAATGAAAACGGTGTTGGGGGGGATTCCACTCTGCCGGGTCGGCGGGGATGTCTCGGCTTTCTGTTGTTCCGTCATGTTCTACTCACCACTCTGTGCTTCTGTTACACATTGGATGGGACGGAGAATCCGAATCCGCTGCGTACACCCACGAAAGAGACTGCCCTCTACTTAAGTGTCCTTAGCTAGGTTCATCTGGGCCTACGCGAATCTTCGACCTTCTTGCGAGCGGAGTCAAAGCGTATCTTGTCTAGCCACCATCTTAGTGGGATCTTGGATTCAATCGGAGTCCGGGATCGGCGACTTCGCCATTTCTCACATATGCTGCGCAGGCTTTCTATACTTCTGCGCCTTTGAGATGCGTGTCCAAAGAAAGTGGCCGTGATGGGCTGGTACTGTCCGAAGTGCCGTACCGCGTTCACCGAATTTCAGTCCACGTGTCCCTACTGCCTTGTACCGCTGAAAAGGTCAAAGTACGAGGACCGGATCTAGCTGAGTGCGAAACTGTAAGGATTGTACGATTGGTCACATATGGCCAGCTCTGACCCAGACGATTCGATCAACTGATCTCGAAAGTGTTTGATGTCGTTCGACCCTTGCCCGGCTCGTGTCAGAGCTTGCTTACCTCACCCTGCCGCTCTTCCTGCCCATTTTGCTTGCCATCTTTCTCCGGCTCTTCTGCCACTTAGGCCTAGTCAAATCGATATCACATCCGCCGGATCTACCCTAGCACAGAAGAACTTTTCCCGTTCCGACCCGGAAAACGCACAGGGTAGTGGTTCGAGGTTAACGACCGCTCTGGAGCTCTGGCTGGCCGAGAGTCTCGAGGGCCATGTCAGACTGGTCAGGCGGTATTGCTACTGAGGAGTAGTGATGTGCAGGGGGTGGGATTCGCACACCAGTTTACTGGTATCGATTACCCCATAGCTGACGACGATATAATTTGGGGAACGGTATATGAGGACACACAAGCGGGAAGCAGCTCATTAAAAGGCCTAGTCGTTCAACTGCCTGAATATGGCTTCGGGATCCCGCTGCGCCGCTTGATAGAGTCTCTGAGCTTCACCCACAACTATCTCTTCCTTGTCTGCCTTCATACCTTCTATGATTCCTGAGGCAACCTCCTGTGGGCTGATTTCTCGATATGCTTGCTCCTGCTCACCTGCGAAGTTTTGGTCAAGTTCGGTGTCAGTGGCCGGCGGCGCCGCCTCAAACACTCGGACTGATGTGTCGCGGAGTTGATGGCGTAGTGAGATCGTGAAGGAGTGAATGGCGGCCTTGGTCGCACAGTAGACTGGCATCATTGCGATCGGCACAAATGCTAGCCCTGACGAAATGTTCACGATGGCTGCGTTCCTTTTCTTCAGAAGTATTGGTGTGAAGAGTGCGCAGAGGCGAACGGGCGCGGCGAAGTTTATGGTGACCTCATCGTCTTTGGAGGATCGAAGCTTGGTCACTGTCGGAGATGTGAAATCCATCTGCCGCTGGATTCCGGCATTATTAATTAATATGTTGAGGTTGGGAAAACGCGTTGTAGTCCAACGGAGCAGACTTCTCCTCTCAGATTCTACAGAAACATCACACTGTCTGATGTGAAGAGCAGGCGATTTGCGTTTTGCGACGCGCAGCTTACTCTTACGTCGCCCGCACACAATTACCACACTTCCTGCATTGGCAAACTTCTCAGCCAAAGCAAACCCTATGCCGGTTGCGCCTCCAGTGATGAGAACCGTATTTCCACCAACATCCAAACCCGGTTCAGCTCCTAGAGTTCACGCATCTCGTTTAGACAGTTGATGTAACAAAACAACCGACTAGTCATTAAGTGCTATGTTGCTTTCAATTTGAGGAACTGAATCAACGTCTCAGGAAATTGGGAGACCCGATAGGGGCTCCATAATTGTGTGTGGGGGCATCGTGAGCTTTGCCTCGTATGTTGTCGGCATTTCCTCCGGTGCAGGGAGACAAAAACCGGGATCAGAGCGACAGGTAATGTCAGCTCAGCTGCGGATAGCTCTGCGATTATGCCACCTGACGGTTTCAGGGCAAAGTCTGCCTGCGTTTCCCAGGCCATACACACATGAGCCTCGGCTCCTTCATGCGGTTCCTGCCGAAGAATTCTAGCGTGGGTGTCGTAGGGCCGAAGAAAGGCTATCAGGTTGACAGATGATACGCGCTGTTGGCTTTGCCGATGGGCTTGCTGGAGCAGACATCGAAGCGTGTCGTGGGTGCGCGTACTAGTGAAGAAGGCTTGTCTACGCCAAGTTCGCTTCTACGGGTTCTTTCCTATCTTCGTCCGTATTGGCGTCTCTGCATCATCGCTGTTCTGATGCTAGTGGTCTCAGTCGCGATGGAGCTCGTGATACCTCAATTGATACAGAGGATCATTGATGAAGGAATCACTCCGAAAGACCTCACCGTAATACTGACGATGTCCGCTTTGATGATGGTCGCAGCCCTGATCGATGCTTTGTTCACAATTGGCAATACTATTCTCTCGGTGAGGGTCGCCCAGAACTTCGCAGCCGACCTGAGAGCTGCGGTATTTCATAGCGTTCAAGGTTTCAGCTTTGGCAACCTCGACAGATTTCAGACAGGGCAGCTGATTGTGCGACATACAAGCGACGTGAACACGATCCAGGTGATGGTGCTGATGGGGCTCCGCATGTTCACAAGGGCGCCCTTGATGATCGTTGGCAGCATAGCTCTCATGATCGCCACGAACTGGGACCTCGCCATGATCATGTTCGTGCTATTGCCGCTGACTCTAATCATCTCAGGCGCCTTCGTTCTGAAGGCCCAGCCGATGTTCATGAAGGTTCAGAAGAAACTCGACAAGCTCAACATGGTACTCCAAGAGAACCTCGCGGGCGTACGCGTAGTGAAGGCCTTCAACAGAACGAAGCATGAAGATGAGCGTTTCG
This sequence comes from Candidatus Bathyarchaeota archaeon, assembly GCA_022865625.1. The sequence continues at coordinate 6,569 of JALHTB010000078.1, read as the reverse complement.
AGAGGGCGAACGTTGACCTATCGCAGCAATCGATCCGCGTGAACACGATGCTTTCCATTCTCTTTCCAAGCATGGTGTTCATCATCAACCTCGGCGTTATTGGCGTTGTCTGGTTCGGTGGCCAACAGGTCGTCATTGGCAAGTTCACAATCGGCGAGATAATGGCATTCATCAACTACTTCCAAATCACAGTCTTTCCCTTGCTCTTTTTGTCGATCATGGCGGGGCAGCTATCTGCCGCCGATGCCTCTGCCGAACGCATATACGAGGTTCTTGATTCAGATCCAGAGATACAGGACAAGCCAGGGGCGAAGGTCCTCACCAATGTGAAGGGTAGGGTCGCCTTCGAGGACGTTTGCTTCAGCTATGCAAAGGACTGCAGCGAACCTGTTCTCGATAGGATCAACCTGGTCGCGGAACCGGGGCAGATCGTAGCCATTCTTGGCGCAACCGGCTCAGGGAAGTCCACGCTTGTCAACATGATCCCGCGATTCTATGACGCGACCAGAGGCAAAGTGACCATTGACGGCGCAGATGTGCGCGAGGTAACATTGGATTCGCTTCGAGCGAACATAGGTGTTGCGATGCAGGAGATCGTCCTATTCAGCGGCACGGTCCGGGACAACATACGGTACGGACGACCTGACGCTTCTGAGGAGGAGATTGAGGCCGCAGCGAAGGCGGCTCAGGCACACGACTTCATAATGAGTTTCCCGAACGGCTACGATAGCGATGTAGGCCAAAGGGGCGTCAACCTCTCGGGCGGACAGAAACAAAGGATAGGCATAGCCCGCGCTATCCTTGTCAAGCCCAAGATATTGATCCTTGACGACAGCACGAGTTCGGTGGACGTTCAGACTGAGGCGAAGATCCAAGAGGAACTGGAGAAGGTCATGAATGACACGACCAGCTTCATTATTGCACAACGCATCAGCACGGTGCTGAATGCTGACAAGATAATCGTCATTGACAAAGGAAAGATCGTGGCCGAAGGGACTCACGCAGAGCTGATTGAGAGCAGCCCAGTTTACCGGGAGATATATGACTCTCAGCTCGGCGACGGAGGGGCCCAGCCGTGAGTAGGAGAGCACCACCTCCCGGAACAATCGGGCCCGGAGGACCACACGGTGCGATGGTCAGGGGCGTCGAGAAGGCGAAGAACCCACGCGCCACCCTGATGAGACTAGGGACGTACCTGCTCGAATCCAAGTTCCAGCTTGCTCTAGTCGTGGTGCTTGTCATCCTCGGAACAGTCCTCTCGATAATCGGACCATACCTGCTCGGCGTAGCCATAGACAGCTACATAACAAAAGGCGACTTGGTCGGGCTCACATGGATCGTGCTTCTGATGTTCGGTGTCTATCTGGGGACCTGGTTCGCCCAGTCAGCCCAAGGAGTTCTGATGGCTCCAATATCACAAAAGGCGCTCAGAACATTGCGCAAGAACCTGTTTGAGCACCTCCAGACGCTCAGCCTCAGCTTCTTCGATAGGAGAACACATGGTGAACTGATGAGCAGGCTGACCAACGACATAGATGCCATCAACCAAGCTCTGACTCAGAACGTCACCCAGCTTGCCGGTAGCATCCTGTCGCTCATTGGGATACTGATAGCGATGTTCGCACTGAACGTGTGGCTCGCGCTTGGTAGCCTCACAGTGCTGCCCATAATGGTCCTGATCACGATCTTCATCGGAAGGAAGAGCATGGCGGGCTTTCGTAGTCTCCAAGCGCAATTAGGCCGATTGAACGGCCGAGTTGAAGAAGTGCTGGGTGGCGAACGTGTCGTCCAAGCGTTTAGGAAGCAGCGCACTGTCCTTGACGAATTCGACAAAGACAACTTGGCCGTGCGCGATGCCGGGATAGGGGCAATGAGCTACGCCTTCGTGATCCTACCACTTGTGAACGTCATGAGCAACCTCAGCATCGCAGTGGTGGCGGGACTTGGCGGATGGATGACCGTGATGGGTTGGATCACGGTCGGACTGGTAGCATCATTCATAACGTACGCCCGGAACTTCGTCCAACCTCTACGCCAACTCGCTGATCTTTACAATTCCATCCAGACGGCCTTGGCAGGTGCGGAGCGCGTCTTCGAGATCATGGACGAGAAAGCTGAGATCGCCGATAAACCCGGTGCCATCTCTCTAGACGACATAAGGGGAGATGTGGTCTTTGACCATGTCGATTTCAGCTACGTACCAGGAGTGCCAGTCCTCAAGGACATGAGTTTCCACGCCGAGCCTGGCCAGGTAATCGCCTTCGTCGGCCCAACCGGCGCAGGTAAGACGACTATGATCAATGTTCTCGGAAGATTCTACGACATACAACGTGGTTCGATAAAGATCGACGGAATCGACATCAGAGACCTTGACCGGGAGAGCCTGCGCAGGCAGCTTGGCACCGTGCTCCAAGACAATTTCCTCTTCGCCGACACAGTGATGGAAAACATACGCTATGGCAAGCTGGATGCGACGAACGAAGAATGCATCGAGGCCGCGAAGCTCGCCAACGCCGACCAGTTCATCACACGCCTACCACAAGGCTACAAGACGTTACTGACAGAGAGGGGCAGCAACCTTAGCCAGGGGCAGAGACAACTCTTGGCCATAGCTCGAGCCGTAATTGCTGACCCGCGCATACTCATACTCGATGAGGCAACCAGCAGCGTTGACACGAGAACTGAGCTTAGAATACAACAGGCCCTCCTGAAACTCATGGAGGGGCGCACGAGTTTCGTCATAGCACATAGGCTCAGTACGATTCGCAAGGCAGATCAAGTGCTTGTCATCAAGGATGGCGTCATAGTCGAGAGAGGATCCCACGAGTCGCTCCTCGCCCAGAAAGGCTTCTACTACAACCTCTATGTGAGCCAGTTTAAGGGAACCAACAATCTTCCTCAATCATAAGAGGGATGGCGAAGATACCGACACGAAAGGACTAGGATAGAACTCGGTTGGTTGTTTCGAGAGCGACCTACGTTTGCCCTTTGATTAGTCATTGGTGGCTTGCAGCGACATTGGAAGCCTGTAAGTCGTAGGTTCGAGCCCTCAGTGATTCGAACGTCCCCGAATTTTGAGACCATTTCCAGCAACGAAATTGTTGCGAACCCCACCGGGCCCGCCACAAGAAATGGTGTGGGGGGTGGGATTCGCGCACCAGTTTACCAGTATCAATTACCCCACGAGTGCCCCCAAGCAGATTCTGAATTAGAGAAGCGCCACTCAATGAGATCTGCTGAGAGTCGGTATGTATTCACGCATGAGTGTTGGTAGCCCGGGGGAGATGCCCGCTCAAGCATGATTTCATACCTTTTGGCACTGCCTGGTTGAGTTCGCCCGGCGACCGTTTTGAGGTGGCCTACTCGAGAATTGAATTCGGAGTCCGGGAAATCCGCGGTACCCGGATGTCGCAGAGAGTTCGTCTAGGTTTGACATCTTTCACAAGTGGGACAGAATAGGTCTTCTATCGGCTTGTTGGCTCCACAGAAGCGACAAACCGGAATCAGAGCCCTATGCAAATCAAGTCTTGTCTCGATCTTTCGCCTGGCTCTCAGGAACTCTTCGCTCTCGGAGAACTCCTTGAGACGTTTGAAACGGTTGACGTATAGCGGGTGCGTGCACAAGAGTTCAGAAGCAGATTCCAGCATGCCAACCTTCTCACTCTCGATATCATACTTGCCAGGTGAGAGCACATCACCGGATGACCATAGAGCGAGTTTGGTGAGGAGTGACCTCATAACGCGCATGTCATTGACGACAAGAAGGCTTCCCCGATCGGCTGTCACCTCAGATTCCCTATGTCAAGACAGAAGCGCCAGACGAACAGGAACCGTGACAATACTCAAGCCTAGAAATGATGCCGAAGCGCCGATGCCTCCACCGAGTATCTCTGCAACTGTATGATAGAGCATGTGACCACTCTTCACATGTCCTAACTCATGCCCAAACAGCGCAGACAACTCATGCTCTGTCAACAGGTTCAGGGTGCCAGAGCTCACGACCACGGAAGCATGATCTTCGCTTCCAAATGTGAAGGCGTTCGGCCGAGCATCCTCCATGATGAATGCCTCCGGCAAACTGTCAGCAGACATTGCGATTGCACATTGTCTTACGAGCGCATCAACTTCGGACGGATAGGTAACCCTATGCGCTTCACGAGATAGCCTAGACGACAGCTCTTTTTCCAAGTTGGGAAGTGCCAGGTTCTTGACGAGGTAAGGAAATACTCCGGTAGCCTTGATCATCTGAATGGCGTTTTGGTCTGGCGCGTAGGCAAAGTCGTCAGGAACAAGATCGTATCTACTGCTTGCGGCAAGTCCGTAGCGGCAGTGAGAGCAGAACCCCAACTCCTCGGGAGTCTCATGACCGCATCTGTGACAACGCAAGTTCAGGGCAGATCACAATCCACTGAGATGAAATCTCCGCTTCTCAGCGCCTGCGAAACGGTCCCCTGCAATGGTTACTTAACACATTATATCTAATTCTCAGAATGACGCAGGCTGACCAGACGTGTAATTGTCGCTGTCATCTTGCTTGCTTCGAAGGCTCTTTCCTACCTCCAACGACAAAGAAAAGGACGACACTGTCTGCATTGTTGGTCTCCATTTTCATAACCGGCGTCACCGATTTGTGTGTTTCAGGCGTGAAGCTTGATATGAAGATGCACGCGCACTAGTGGGACCGGAGGGGTGCCTGTGCCGAAGCTCCTTGATCCTCTGACTGTTGGCGGCCTATCGATGAAGAATCGTATTGTCATGCCTCCGATGGCAAACGACTTGGCAACCACGAAGGGCGAAGTAACGCAACCCCTGACCGCGCACTATACACGACGGGCCGCAGGAGTGGGACTTGTAATCGTGGAGCACTCGTACATCGCCAAAGATGGCAAACTCTCCTCGAGACAGCTTGGAATCTATGACGATACATTGATCAAAGGGCTTGCTGATCTGGCGGAGTCGATCCATGCAAAAGGAACGCCAGTTTGCATACAGATCACCCACGCAGGCCGAAGGGCTAACAGCTCCATTTGCGGCAGTCAGCCTGTTGCTCCGTCGGCGATACCAGCAAGTGACTCAGATGAAGTCCCAAGAGAACTCGAAAAACATGAGATCCAGAGTCTGGTGAGACTATTCGGTGAAGCCGCCCGACGAGCGTGCAAGGCAGGATTCGACGGTGTGGAAGTTCATGGCGCACATGGCTTCCTGTTGAACCAGTTCACATCCCCATTGAGCAATAGACGGACTGACGAGTTTGGCGGATCATTTGAGAACAGATTCAGATTCCCACTGGAAGTCATTGAGGAAGTCAGAAAGGCGGTGGGATCAGACTACCCGCTGCTCTATCGTCTCGGCGCCTATGATGGTCAGGAACGCGGAGTCACCACCAGCGAATGCCAAGCTTTCGCTCGAGAACTGGTATGGGCAGGAGTCAATATGCTCGACGTGTCCGGTGGGCTCATAGGGTCTAGGCCCGAGGGCTCAACGTCTCAAGGATACTTCCTGCCTCTAGCCGAAAAGATCAAGCAGGCAGTCGAAGTTCCAGTCATAGGCGTTGGTGGCATCAAAGATCCCCAGGTTGCCGATGAAGCGATCAGGCAGAACAGAGTGGACCTAGTTGCTGTGGGCAGAGCTATCCTCGCAGATCCCGATTGGGCATTGAACGCAGCCAAGGCGTTGAGTAGAAGGGCAGCCGATCGAGATCACGGTGACAAAACGGTGACAAAACGAACCTAACGGCGAAGCAGACCACCCCACACAACAGACAAAGCCCCCAGTTTTCCACAAGCGTGAAGCATTGAGAAGAAACTGCAAACTCCCTCCACCCAGCGTGGAGGATCTCCTCGCCTAGAATCCAAGCCCGCGGGCGCCGCGAGTGCGGCACTCATCGCATAAGAAACATAGGTAGGTTCCTAGGGGCAGCAGGGTTTCAGTCGAAGAGCTTTCGCAGCTTACTTGAACCCTCTCGTCGCCGCAAAGGAAATCCTTGGTTCGTTGGTTACTTCTTTGATTTCTTCTTTGGTTTCTTCTTTGCTTTCGGCACAGAAATCACGTGTAGATCTAATGTCGCTATCGCAGGTTTAACACTTCCGACCGCCACGAAGTTCTGTCCGCGCTGCCAGGCTTCCTCCTCTTCGTTCAGTTGGAGAGAGATCCGTGTCTCTCCGACATGTGGATCAGCCGCTTCTGGTACAGACACATCGCCAGACCTGATCGTGGCAGATCTAGGCCAAGAAACCCTACAGGACTCACATTTGAAGCCAAATAAAGATGAAGAAATTCTGGTCAGTATCGGTTCTAGGCTGTTTGCCTAGTACCTTCGGTGCTTCTGGTAGCACTCTCGACAGTAGACTGGTTTGCCCGCCGTCGGCACAAACGGTACTTCCGTATCTGCGCCACAGTCGGAGCATTTGACTTTCGTCATTTGCCTTGGGGCACCATAACGTCGATTCTCATAACCCATCTCGCTTTCCACCATCCCTATTCTCTAGTTATACGAAAGATAATACTCGCCGCGATAATCGGCACGGCCTTGACGGCCCTCCCATCATCCACGCAGGTAAGATCTCCAG
>JALHTB010000077.1 GCA_022865625.1 Candidatus Bathyarchaeota archaeon | reverse complement strand
GAATCCTCGATCGCAACGTTCACGCACACTCAAGGTCAGGTCAAGGTGCAAACTGCATCGATCGAGAAACAGATTGCGGAGCTGCAGTCAAGCATCGGGACAGCAAGTCAAACACTGAGCCATGAGCAAGAATCCATCAAGCAACTTCAGGACCAAAGGCAAGAGATACTGGACAATCTCACATCCGCGAAGACGAAGCGCACCGAATTCGAGCACAAACTCAAGAGCCTCGAATCCGAACTGATGAAAACAATCAATGGACTGGAGCCACTGAATCGCGAGATTGCCGATCTCAGCTCAACAGCCAAGGAGAAGGAGATGCGCGCTTCACTTCTCTGGTCAGAGATCAAGCAACTGGGTTACAGCGAATTGGTCGAGGTGAGCCCGCAGGAGCTTCCATCATTGGAAGCATCCTTGGATGCATTGAAGCGTGAACTCGAACGCATCGGCGCGGTCAATGAGCTGGCCGTCAGTCAATATGAAGATCAGAAGAGCAACTACAAACAGCTGGCGACAAGGATCTACGAGATCGAGAAGGAACGCCATGCGATCGTCGAGTTCATGAACGAAATTGACAAGAAGAAATACGGCATGTTCATGCGGGCGTTCAACCAGATCAACGGCACCTTCCAAGAGATCTTCGCCAAGATCACGGGATCCGGAAGAGGCAGGATGGCGCTCGAGTATCCTGAGGATCCATTCAAGGGCGGGGTTGATGTCCTGTTGGAGTTCCCGGGCAAGTCTGAAATGACAATCACCAGCGCGAGCGGTGGCGAGAAATCCGTCGGAACCGTCTGTTTCCTCTTGGCGCTTCAGGCCATTCATCCCATGCCCTTCTATATGTTCGACGAGATTGACGCTCACCTAGATGTCCTGAACTCGCAGAGACTCGCAGAATTGCTCCGTGAGCGATCCAAAGGATCACAATTCGTCGTCGTTTCGCTGAAGGACACCGCGATTTCTAGAGCAAACAGAGTTTACGGCGTTTTCATACAGGACGGTGTCTCCCAGATTGTTTCGATGCCGATGGCTGAGGTGGCAGCCTAGTGGACATAACCGAGAAACCGTTCTGGCTGCGGCCTCCGTACGTGATTCTCTTTGACCTGCTTCGGTTGCACCGCATCAAACCTTGGGACGTGAACATCACATATCTCCTGAACACGTTCCTAGCAGAGATGAAGAAACAGGGTTTCATTGACTTCTCTGCGTCAGGAACCGCTCTTCTCTCTTCTTCGATGATTCACAGGATGAAATCAGAGCTCGTGCTTAAGATGGAAGAGCCACCGAAGCCCCCGATCGCGAGACCAAACGAAGAAGTCCCGCCGCCTCTCCCATTTCCAATCCGATTCGAGTATACGTCCACATCAATAGAGCAAGTCCTAACGATGCTTGAGGAAGTTCTGAAACGCGAAAGCTTCGCTCTCGCGGAAAGGAAAAGCCTCCTCAGTCCACCAGAGATACTTGAACAGATGGACGAGTTCCTCGCCAACATTGAGAAGAACATCGAAATCTTCTACGCTACCCTGCTTCGGAAAGCGACAAGCAGTTCTACACTGTCATTCATCCAGCTGGCAAAAGAATGGACTTACCTGGACGCTGTCAGGGCGTTCATCATGCTTCTGTTTCTGGTCATGCAGAACCGAGTCACTCTGAGCCAGAAAGAGGAGCAAGGTGACATAACTATCGGCTTGCCGGAGGTTGCTACTACAGTTGTCTGAGACTCCGCAGACTGAGGCGCCCTCAGAGGAGCGCACAAAGACGCAGATCTCAATGATTGAGGCCGCGCTCTACGTAACCGGCAAACCGCTCGACGTGGGGGTTCTGGGATCGATCCTCAACCTACGCTCGGAGGAGAAGATACGGAAGCTTGCAGCGGTCCTGAAGGAGAAGTATGCTCAGAATCCTGGAGCACTAGAGGTTCTGGAGCTGTCCGACGGCCGCTATGTCATGCAACTCAAACCGGAATATTCAAGAACCGTGAAACGCCTTGCGACAAGACAACTCCTCACCCCCGGCCCATTGAAGACACTATCCTACATTGCTCTACGCCAGCCTGTTGTGCAGTCACATGTCGTGAAGGTGAGAGGAAATCTCGCATACGGTCACGTGAAGCAGCTGAGAGACATGGGATTGGTTTCAGAGGAGAAGTTGGGAAGATCCAAACTCCTGCGGACGACCCCGAGTTTCTCTGATTACTTCAACCTGAGCCAAGACTCCAGATTAATGAAAAGACAGATTCAGAAAATCATCGAAGACCTCAAAGCGGGTCAACCTGGAGGAACCCCGTCAGCCACATCACAAGAACCCCCTCCAAAACCTAGTCAAGAGGAGACGAATCCCAGTCAGCCCTCTGAACCACCGAGCGTGTCGAATCAATAGACCGGGACCACATAAGGATCATCCAAGCTTATCCAGAAGCACCCCCAACCCTAGGAACGTGGGGCAATTGGCTAGCGTCAAGGAATTCATGAGTGCGCCGCCGGTGACCATGGATTGGAAGACGACTGTAACTGATGCCTGCAAACTCATGGGAGAAAAGCACATCGGCAGTATCCTCGTGTCTCGGAGAGGAGTCATCCACGGGATCTTCACTGAACGCGACCTGTTGTCCAAGGTTCTCGCCGAGAAGAAAGACCTGAACTCTGTTACGGTAGGAGACTACGCGTCGTCGCCACTGATCACTGTGCCACCGACGGCAGATGTGAAAGAAGCAGCCCGCATTATGACGGAGATGAAGGTGAGACGGCTCGTCGTCGTCCAGGACGGGAAGCCGATTGGGCTCTTCACAGCAGCAGACCTCGCAAAGGCGGTAGGCAAGTTTCCGCTGGATCTCTAGTTGCGGAACGGGAAGAAACATGGCCACGGTTCACGAGAAGACAGCAAATCTCACATGCGCCGACTGCAATCGGACACTATCTTCCACAGATGAAGAACGGACATGGGCGAAGTGCAGGTTCTGCGGGAAACCAGTCTGCTTTGACTGCATCAGATACATGGGAACCGCGATCAGAGGCCCCTATATGGACTACGTCGAAGCAATGCGAACCTGCAACAAGTGCTACATCCGCAGAGGATGAACCGCCTAGCCTCGCTACTAGAAATCCGATGATAACAGGAGTACCGCTCCTGCAGCCATAAGTACGCCGATTCCTTTGGGAACTGTCAGTTCTTCGCCGAATACGAGAACCGCCAGCAGGAAAGTCACAACAAAACTAAGTCTGGCGATAGGCGAGTATCGACTCGCTTCACCTCCGCCAAGGGCCATCAACAGTGCCAAGATTCCGGCAAACACTAGGAACCCTGTTACGGGCGAGAAAGTTACAATGCTCTTCGTCAGGTTTGGTCTTCCTTCGAGAAGAAACATAGCAATGAAGGCAAACAAGGCCATGAATCCTGTTTCCACCGCCATGTACGTTATCGGCGAAGAACCTGACATCAACCCTCTTCTACGGAGTACGTCTGCAACGCCAACAGAAACCATTGCGAAGACGGCGAACAGCAGCTCGTTCTTCACTCGACTCACCGTCGATGGAAAATGCTGATGTTAGTATTTATCGCTGAGGAGAGCCACCTGCTCGAGCGACATCAAATCAGGTGTGACTGCCTCTTTCTCCCGGCGTTTCAAAGCGGCCCCGCTTTCCGGGAATTTGGGGCCTCTTTCAGCTGAGAATCGAGTTCCTCCTTCGATCAGATGCCATCTGACCAAAACGCAGGACGGTCGCTCTGTTGAACAAG
>JALHTB010000076.1 GCA_022865625.1 Candidatus Bathyarchaeota archaeon | reverse complement strand
TTCGACAATCACTACGACCTTTTCTCCTCTGGTTCGTTGCTTGAGTTGTTCCGCCTTGACTTCCAGGTAACCTTCAATCGCTTCCTTTGCGTTACCCAGAGCTTCGTCCCTTGTCTCGCCTTGGGTGGCCACGGGGAGCTCAACACATTTCACGATGAAGCCTCCTTCTTCGGCCGGTTCCAAGATCACTGTGAATCGCAGAGCAGCCAAAAGTACACCAAGATGAGAACAAGGTGCCCTCTTGCATATAAGAACGCATACCGTTTACTTGACGTTCTGCAGAACACTTCTAAGATTTCCATGCAGGTGGGGTTGGAATCCTGTAGGATTTGAACTCCGTCGAGTTTTGAAAACATTTCCAGCAACAAAACTGTTGCGGGTCCCACCGGGCCCACAACCATTCAGGTTTAAGTCGCACAGATAGTGGCACAAGTAAGCATTGGCCCCACCTACGCAAGTTAACAGAACCGGGGTACGCCCCGACCCTTTGTACCCCCAAATCGAACCTGCGCTCCATCAAGACGCCTGAATCTGATATTTTCCCACAACTCAGATGTGTGCTCAGGAGCACACAATTGGCATCACGTGGGCCGGGTGTTTCTTCAATGGACTGACTTGTGTATTGACTTGGCCGCTTGTATTGCAGTGACACATATGTGATCGCACGCGGTCCTTGAAGGGTGTAGCGAATTGCGTATGTGCGGGTTACGCTGGCGCACGCACACAATTACTTTCCTCTGCCACTCCTCGATGGCATCTCTCTCTGTGGAACAGAAGAGGGCTGTTACCGGGGGGAATCTTCCAAGCATCTAAACTCCCCATACTGTATATGCAATAGGGCCAAGAACCAAAACAAACAGTTCGCGTTGCGGTTCATAATGGTCAAGATAGGGATCATGATATGCGATAGGAACAGAACCTGCACGGGAAACAAGTGCTTCAAATCGATCATCGAGCGGGACGGTGCATTCGCAGAATTCAGGAAGGACGAGCCCATAGAGGTTGTGGGCTGGATGGCGTGCGGTGGCTGCCCTGGCGAGCGACTAGAGCATGCGCCCGCCGACATGAAGAAGTGCGGCGCCGAGGTAATCTACCTTGCGACCTGTTACCTCGCGGGCTACCCGATCTGCCCGTACATCGAAGACCACAAGAACTACATAGAGAAAGTGGTCGGGCTTCGCGTTAAGGTAGGCACCCATCCGATGCCGCGCAACTACCTGAACGTGCATGATGATATCGGCGACTGGAAGAGAGATGATGCTGCCAAATGGCTAGGTGAGATCACTGGGAACCTCGAAGACGCTGACAAATACGACTCCACGAACCCGAACTTTCTCAAGAAATGACTGCCCACATGGACTCGTCAGCTTGTTGTTAGAGTCCATCAACTAGCTTCGCCTCAAGAAGAATTGAGTCACCTCCGCTGATTGTTACTAGCATTGAGCGATTAACTTCCCAGCTCTTCTGTCCACTGCCGAGATCTTGAGAGTCCCCTGCTTCTCGAACCTAGCGGGTTATTGCATGCTCATTCGAAACTTATCCTGATCCTACCGTTCAATGCCACGCCTTACAGTGCTAACAAGACAGAGTCAGTCGAGTAGCGACAAAGTAGCTCACTTGTCAACAAATGATACGCTAGGGAACGACCGTTTTCTTGGTGATCACTGGGGGAAATTCTGTGCGAGCTTTCTTGGGCGGCGGCATCGCGGTGAGACGGCTCTGTTTAAGACCCATTGAGACGAGAGCTTCCGCAAACTTGAGAGAGGCGCCTACTGGGTCAACGACTGGAACCTCATAGCCATCCTGCTTGAGCCGGCGTTGCAGCTCTTTGGCGACGCCCATCATCCCCGTACAGCCAACGACGAGGACGTGAGCGTGGTCTTCCCTGATGGCGGCCAGCATCTCTCGGTGCAACGCGTCAATGAGTTTGCCCTTGTCTGCCAGTTCAAGCACTGGGATGTTGACGTACCTGACCGAGGCAAGTTTCCCACCAAGACCATACTGCTCCGCGAGATGCTCTATCGTGGGCACGATGTTCGGCAGTACAGTGACGACGCTGAAGCGGTGGCCGAGCGTTGCGGCAAAATGCATCGACGCTTCAGCAGGGCCTACTACAGGAATGCTGACAAGTTCCCGAGCTGGTTTCACGGCCGGGTCGCAATAACAATCGCTTATGATGGCGTCGTATCCTTCAGCCTCGGCCTGCTGTGCTTTGTGAAGAAAACTAGGGACACAGATAGCTTTGTCCAGTTCGCATTCGATGGATGCGGGCCCGTAGTCAATGCGAGCTACGCTGACCTGCGTGCCAGGAGAGGCGTAGCCTGCAAACTCCTGCTCGGTCTCTACGTCGGATGACGCGGCCGTGGTAGGGTTGATTATCATGATCTTCAAGGAGATCTTGCTCGCCTACGTCCCCTTCTAGTACACAAATAGCTTTCCCTCGAATCACCCACGTCTGACGGTTCAAGCTGGACGCGACTCATGTTAGTCTGACCAGCCGGTGGCTGTCTTTTGGATTCCTCCCCCAACTCGTCGTGCGTCGTCCTTCATGCGTATCCGCGTGTGTGGGTCACTTGGTGCGCACACACAAATGCTGGCCTCTAGGGGTCCTGTTGCCTGCGACGTGGCAACAGCCGGGGCAATCATCAACTCGCCTGGGATACCAGGATCTGCCGCTGAAGAACTCAATGTGATGACACGGGGAACCGACAAGTTCTTGGCGCTATCGGACTGGCCACCATTCTCTGACTTCAAGAGGCAAGGCGGAACGAAGTCTTGGCGGAACCAATTTGATGCGGCGTCCCGGCTAGGAATTGGTTCACACGAGTACAGACTGATCGAGCTGTAGACTCGCAATCATATTGGCGCGGCTGGGTTAATAGCAATCATCAGTAGCGGGTCTGCATCTCGGGTCGTATCAGCCGATCGTAGATTGCTTGAACCTGGCTCATAGTCCCGGGGCTGAGTGGCGGTAGAACGGCAGCTCTCAGATTCTCATCGACCTGTTCAGGTCGCTTCGCCCCGGGGATCGCGCAAGTGACGGAATCGAACATGAGGATCCACCGCAGGGCGATCTGAGCCAGCGTTGCGCTTTGTGGGACGATGGTCTTCAGTTCTTCCACAGCTTTCAGCCCTATCTCCAGGTCGACGCCTGAGAAGGTTTCTCCTACGTCGAACGCTTGGCCGTAGCGGTTGAAGTTTCGGTGGTCGTCTTCTGGAAACTTTGTTTGCGAAGTTATCTTGCCTGAAAGGAGACCGCTTGCCAGCGGAACACGAGCTAGTACTCCAACTTTCCGCTCCTTCGCTGTGGGAAAGAATTCTGTAGCAGGCTTCAAACGAAACATGTTAAAGATGATTTGCACGCTCTGGAGATCCGTGTACTCTGTCGCCTTAAGCGCCTCGGCGACGCTCAGGACACTAGCTCCGTAGTATCGTATCTTGCCTTTACGTTTCAGTTCATCAAGCGTTCTGAAAACTTCAGGTCGATAGTAGACCTCGGTGGGCGGGCAGTGCAACTGCAGCAAGTCAAGAGAATCCACGCCCAGGTTTTTCAGGCTTCGATCCACGAAAGACTCGAGATTCTTTCGGCTATATCCGTCGGCAGTGTGAGGTCTGAGTCCTGCGCCGGCTTTCGTGGCAACGAAGATCTCTTCCTTACGCTCTTTGAGCAACCTTCCGATCAGTTGCTCGCTCCGTCCGTCACCATAGACGTCGGCCGTATCGATGAAATTCACTCCGAGGTCGACGGCACGGTTCAGCGCGGCGTAAGATTCCGCATCCTTAACTGGTCCCCAGCCGCCACCGATCGGCCAAGCACCGAAGCTGATCTCGGAAACGCGCATGTCAGTCCTGCCAAACTGGCGATAATTCATCCAACGACCCCCGCGAGTGGTAAAGCCAGGTTTCTCGACTATTTGACGATTGAGGTTGATAATTACTGCTCATTCCTGGCTTGATCTCAACGGCTATTCAGCTGAAAACCAACTCACCTGAGAGTTGTAAACGAGAGTCTCATGCTAACCCCCCGGCGCCTTGAATTGTGAACTCGATTGGGATCGGATTCCTCACGAGTCAAAAGGGGCGACAACCTTCGCAGCATGCGCGGGCCCGCGACCGCCACAGGAATCCGGACAGCTGGGGATCAAGCGTTTGACTGTGATCGAAAACTAGGGTGTGTCACACCCTTGTTCTGTGCGGTAGAACCTAG
>JALHTB010000075.1 GCA_022865625.1 Candidatus Bathyarchaeota archaeon | reverse complement strand
CCTCGGCGAACATGGAAACAATCTTCCCGTGGAAAGTCCTGGTGCCGAGGAAGTACTTCCTCACCACACTTTCCGCATCCTCAGCGCTTCCTATTCGCATCTTGGGTCCAACTTCAAGCAACCGAGTAGAGGAAGAAACAACCATTAGAGCACTTTGGCTGAAGCCGAAACTGGTGATATGTTCAGCTCTCGCTGCGTTCCTATCTCATCACATCATGCCCATTCCGGGAGGCATACCTCTCCCCGGCGGTCCCCCAGCGGGTTCCTTTCCTCCTTTAGACGAAACCACGTCGTCGATACGGAGAATCATGCATGCTACCTCAGTTGATGACTTGATGGCTTGTTGTTTGACGCGAAGAGGTTCAACCACTCTTTCGTTGAGCATGTCAGCCACCTTTCCATCGCGCACGCTGACTCCAAACCATTTGTTTGCGCTCTCTTGGTGCTTCATTCTAAGTTCAACCATGATGTCGATAGGGTCGAGTCCTGCATTCTGTGCGAGCGTCATTGCTATTGATTCGACAGCTTCTGCGTAGCATTGTACAGCCAACTGCTCTCTTCCTCCAACTTTGACCGCGAAGTCGCGGAGCTGTTTTGCTAGTTCTGCCTCAATAGAGCCTCCGCCTGCAACGATCTTGCCGTCCTCAACGACATTTCGGACTACGCAAAGGCCGTCGTGAAGGGATCGTTCAGCTTCCTCGATAACGTGTTCGGAACCGCCTCGTATCACAATAGTTACCGCTTTCGGGTCTTTGCACTCTCTAATGTAGAGTAGCTTGTCGTCACCGATCTTGACCTCCTCCACTAGTTTGGCTTCGCCTAAGGATTCAGCGCTTAGATCCTTTAGGGTCGCCACGATTTTCCCACCGGTTGCTCTTCCAAGTTTTTCCATGTCGCCGCTGCTAACATTCTTCACGGCGAGGATTCCTCGCCTTGCAAGATAATGCAGAACCACGTCGTCAATGCCTTTCTCGGATAGCACTACGTTGGCCTTTGACTCGGCGATCTTCTCCACCATCTGCCTCATCATGGTTTCCTCCTCATCCAGAAACATTTTCATCTGGTCTGGGCTCTCGATGGTGATCTTTGCGTCAAACTCTGTCTTCTCAATCTCGAGCTTAGCATTGAGAAGGGCGATTCTGGCTTCTTCTACTCGCTTGGGCATCCCTGGGTGAGCAATCTCCTTGTCGAGGACGATCCCTTTGATCAACTCTGTTTGCTCTATTCCTTCGCCGTGCTTTTTCAGGACCTTTATCCTCTCGATATCTGCCTTGGTCTTTCCGCTCGAGTTGTCCATTACCTGTGTTATGGCCGAAGTGGCGAGTGTGGCAAGGAAGTCCTTGCTGGTTGCTACTGCTTTGGTTCCCATTGACGTGCTTGCTATCTGACGCAAGGTCTTGATGTCGGCCGAGTCTACTGTGATAGCTAGGGAAGCCAGAATCTGGAGAGCTTCAGCCGAAGCCTTCTTGTAACCATCTATGATGATCGTTGGGTGAACATCCTGATCCATGAGTTCTTCAGCTTTCGAGAGAAGCTCACCCGCCAGCACAACCGCCGTGGTTGTGCCATCACCGACCTCGTTGTCTTGGCTTTTTGCGACCTCCACGAGCATCTTTGCAGCCGGATGCTGAATGTCGAATTCTTTCATGATCGTGGCACCGTCGCTAGTGATGACAACATCACCCACGCCGGCCACAAGCATCTTACTCATTCCAAGCGGACCAAGCGTCGTTCGAATAATTTCGGCAACGGTTTTTGCCGCCATGATGTTGTTTCGTTGGGCATCGTGGCCCCTGTTTCGTGTCGATCCTTCCCGGAGAATGTAAATCGGCGTTGTTCCTTCAGACAATCCAATCAATACCGTTAGTGGAATAGGCTGCCCGCCTGATAAACCAAGCATCCTTGACGGAACGTAGCACTTCTAGCCAAGGACCTTGCCTACGTGATCCTGGGTACCAGATGAGGAGACTTCCACTCTTGTGCAGGGCTGCACTTGCTCCTCAACGCTTCAACGACTGCGCAGCTTTTCTATACTTCTGCGCCCTCGAGATGCGTATGCAAAGAACGTGGCTGTGATGGGTTGGTACTGTCCGAAGTGCCGTACCGCGTTCACTGAGTTTCAGTCCACTTGTCCCTATTGCCTTGTGCCTCTGAGAAAGTCGAAGTACGAGGACCGGATCTAGCCGAGCGCTCGGGCTTGCCTACCTCACCCTACCGCTCTTCTGGCCCTTTCTGCCTGCCATTCTCTTCCGGTTCTTCTGCCATTTAGGTCTAGTCAAACCCAAATCCCATGGAATCGATCGAGCCTACAGCAGAAGAATTTAGTTCCGCCCTGAGCGACACAGAGGATAGTGGCTCGAGCCTCATCGGCTGGCCGTGAATGATTCTCGGCATTTGTCTGAGCAGAAAACGTACCCTTTGGATAGAATGGGTTTCTCGATTTTCTTGCCGCAGTTCGAACAGTACTTCATACGAGTTTCGTTCGCCACTTCACTCAACGATCCGCACACCAACTACTTGCTTTCCTCGTCGCTCATGTCCCTTGCCTTGCCATCGTGTCTGCTTCTGACATTCTCCAAGCGAGACTCTTCAGAAACAAGGATGTTCTTCTAGCAATGCTGGGTGGACGGGATTTGAATCTGAATGAGTGCGCGCTCTCCTGACGCCAAGCTCTGCGGTCATGACAGAGTTGCTACTGAGGAGTGGTGAGTGCGGGAGGGGGGATTCGAACCCCCGAAGGCCTACGCCATAGGCTCCTGAAGCTAGGGCAGCGGTGTACGCTTCTACCCCTTAGACCTGGTTCCCGCCAACAGAACCGTTGGCCTCGGGTACTCCCGCCACAAATCCGATACTTCGACCTCAACCACTTAACAATTATGTCAGAATGAATCTGCAACAGAACCCCACGAATTTCAGCAGATCACAGGGATTGTAAGTCAACATGTTCCAGAGCTGTGGGAACTCTTGCGCTAGAGCTTTGAGAATCGTCGGATCATTTCATTGTCAGGAAGTCCGACTGTAATCGCCGCAGGATTTCGCGAATCTAAGGATTTGATCAGAAGAACCTAAGACCAATCTGCAACAGTCTCAGCTTCTTTTGGAACGTTGCTGTTCACGTGACAGGGCAGGACAGAAGAGATAAATGCGATTTCTCCCACATTCCTAGGAGGATCGGAGTTTTTCCAATCACGATTCTGATTGGTGGGCGGGTTGAGAAGTCATACGTTCCCACGTAAGGCATCATTCATTCTCATGCTTATTCTGACAGCGGCGCCGTTCACGGCTGCTGTCTCATCTCGCCTTGTTGGACAAGCGCATGGTCTCGGCGATGAAGCGACCGCCGTGCTGACCGAGTGGACGATCCCGACTCCGGACAATCTCCCAATGGGGTTGGCATTGGATCCGTCGGGGGAATGCTGTTGGTTTGTGGAATCATCCGGCAGCAAGGTGGTTCACCTTGACCCGTCTACAGACACGTTCCAAGAATGGACGATTCCGACTCCCGACTCGAAGCCGACGAGTCTGGCTTTGACAATGATATCAGGGTCGATCGCGGTTCTCGGCACCGAGAATGCGAAGGACAAAGTGTTCCTCTTCTTCCCCAACACGGGCATCTTCAGAGAGTACACGTTGCCTCCGGATTTCGGTCCACTGTACACCTCAATTGAGCCTGAGGGCCCGCAGGTCAAAGCATGGTTCACTGGCATTGGCGACTCTGTGGGTCAAGTCATCTACGACCCATCGCTAGGCACCCTCAGAATGAATGAACTAGCACTTCCAGCCGCTGCTGGTGGCGGAGCGAAAGGCGTCCATGCAACTTCAGGCGCCATATGGTTCGCAGGCACGAATGCTATCGTCAAATGGGAAAGCGCGACGAGACAGTTCACCACGTGGACTATTCCACCTCATACTTCAACCAAAGCCGCCTTCGTCGACATCGATGCCCTAGGTCAAGTCTGGTATACCTCAGCGAGCACTCAAGCGATCGGCGCCAGCAGCTATGTCGGAGTGCTCCGGAGTGACAACATGTTCACGGAGTGGCAAGTCCCAACACCCGGCGCGAACGCACAAGCCATCAGCATCAATCCGCTAACGCAGAACCCTTGGATCACGGAGCAAGGCGAAGACAAGGTCGCGAAGCTTGATCCCTCCGGCGGAGGGATAATCACAAACGTACAACCCACCAAAGTACGGTCCGACCCTGCAGGAGCAGCTTTCTTCACGCATGTGGCTGGGCCGGTGCTGCCGTCAACTGTCAAAGTCGCTCCGACAACGAGCATTCCGACGATGACGAGCGATGAGCATTTCCAAGAGTGGTCATTGGAGGCTGGGCTTCAGGACATTGTTGTTGACGCATCAGGCGAAGTTTGGATACTTGAATCCTCATCCAAGGTGGCGAGACTCTCGCTAGCGTCAAACTTCGTCGTCGAGTGTGATCCGTCATCGTTGAGCGTCATTCAAAACGCTAACGTCACAAGCACATGCAGAGTAACCTCGGTCGATGGGTTCTCATCAACCGTTCAACTCGCAGGCTCATGGTTGGGAACGATACCAGACGGCGTGGCCTACACGCTCCCGAGCCCCGTGACTCCGCCTCCCGGCAGAGGCGTATTCTCGGCGCTGATCATCTCAGCAGGTCCCGCAGCCTCCACAGGGACATACAAGCTCCGAGTAACGGGGACAAGTGGGTCCTTGAATCACACCACGGAGGTTGAAGTGACAATCGCTGCAGGAATAGCTGACTTCGCGATCGTGGTTTCCCCATCCTACCTGTCGATTCCTCCAGGAGGATCCGGATCCGCTGCGATCACAGTTCAATCGCTGGGAGTGTTCTCCTCACCAGTACAGTTGGCAGGTTCCGGCATGCCAGAGGGCATGGCGCTAGTGTTCGAACCGAATCCTGTGCGACCGCCGATAGGGGGGACCGCACTCTCGACCGCCACGATCAACCTGTCCGGAGCGCCTCAGGGAACCTACATCCTCACGATTTCCGGAAGCGACGGCGCACTCACTCGAAACACAACACTCACAGCCCAAGTCACAGGAGGCTGCTTGATTGCAACGGCCACTTACGGCAGTGAACTGTCAGACGAGGTTCAGTTGTTGAGGAGCTTCCGTGACGAGTCAATTCTGACAACTAGAACGGGATCAAGCTTCATGATCGCCTTCGACGCTTGGTACTACTCATTCAGCCCAATCGTTGCAGCGTTCATACGTGAAAATCCAACTGTCAGAACTGTCGTGAAACTCGCGTTATACCCGCTTATCGGGATCCTACGAATCGGCGGAGCAATATTCCATCTTGCCCCGGCAAGCCAAGAAACTAGCGCGGTGATCACTGGCCTGGTCGTAAGCTCCCTAATAGGCTCGGTTTACTTGTCTGTCCCGCTAACGCTACTGTTCACATATTCCGCAAAGGCACGTCGAGCGCGTAGAAAGCTCGTAGTCTCATTATCAGCAGCCCTGCTACTAGCTCTCATCACTACGGCACTGGCAGTGACTCTTGATGCTCCTGTTGTCCTGATGATGGGCGCGACATCAGCGATCGTCCTCACTAGCCTAGCGGTCTCAGCTCTGACTACCTCGAAAGTGATAATACGCCTGCTGACGATCCACTAACAACTCCGAAGCCCACAGCAATGCGGCTTGAAGAGCCGCCCAAGGCATCTTTCAGTTGCCCCGTTCTGTGATCGAGATCAAAATGCCTATGAGATGCACTGGAATGGCACATCCTTGATGGGATCATCATAGTGCAAGTCTCTCTGAAATACGGCAGGCGCCTGGTGAGGCTTCAAATTCCGAAGAGCCGGCTGTTAGGAGTCTTGAAGCCAAAGGCGATCACTGGGCACGGCCCAAAACTTGAGGAAGCACTCGCCTCACCCATCGGAACCGAAACCCTTGGGAAACTCGTCGACCAAAAACGCAAGATGACTCTGGTCGTCAGCGACATCACTCGACCCTGCCCAACGCAGAGAATCCTTCCACAGGTCATGCATTCGCTGAAGTCATCAGGTGTCACTCGCGACAATGTTCGGATTGTACTCGCTACCGGAACTCATAGAGGACATACTTCAGCTGAGAGGAGGAGGCTCCTCGGTGAATATGCGAATTCGATTCCACACGTTGTAGATCACGAGATGGGCTCGGCGCAGTTCATAGGCACCACGAAGAGCGGTACGAGAGTCTCAGTCAATCCCTTGATCTCGGATGCGGATTTCGTGCTAGCTATCGGGAATGTTGATGTTCACTATTTCGCCGGGTACACTGGCGGCTACAAGGCCGTTGTCCCCGGCATGGCGGGAAAGGAGACGATAGAG
Source organism: Candidatus Bathyarchaeota archaeon (assembly GCA_022865625.1). The sequence continues at coordinate 29,658 of JALHTB010000075.1, read as the reverse complement.
AGAAACCACAGCCTCATGACGCTGCCAAACTCCGAACCCGGCGTGATAGAACAGAACCCGGTCCGCGAGGACCTCGAAGAAGCAGGACGAATGACCGGACTCCGATTTGTCGTCAACGTGGTCTTGGATGAAGCGAATCGAATTGTTGCGGCATTTGCAGGCGATCCAATCGCCGCGCATCGACAAGCATCAAAGTTCGTGGACAATTTCGCAAAGGTTTTCATCAAGGAACCCGCGGACATAGTCGTCGCGAGTGCTGGCGGCTATCCACGGGACATCAATCTCTACCAAGCCCACAAGGCGATTGAGAACGCATCCCACGCCGTCAAAACCGGCGGAACCATAATAGTCGCAGCCGAATGCCGCGAAGGCTACGGCAACACCATCTTCGAGAACTGGACCAAGAACGCCTCCACCCTCGACGAAATACGAGACAAACTCAGCAAACAGTTCATTCTTGGCGCCCACAAGACGTACGCACTCAGCAAAATCGCGAAGCGAGCAGAGATCATAGTCGTCTCCGACAAGATGGCTGAAGCGAACCCGGTCATCTTCAAGACCTTCAGGAAGCCACAGGAAGCGTTGGATCACGCTCTCCGATTACATGGACAAGACGCAACGATCCTGTTGATGCCTTACGCAATGAGCACTTTGCCCGCACTGCCTTCCTGAATCTGCGCAGTTATCGCATGTTTTCATTTTCAGATCTGTTCACCTCTGAGCCGGTGGGCTTGAGCAAGCCTTAATTCGGATATTGTCAGGGCAGTTGAGACGCTACTGTGAGAGAGTGGGTGAACGGGAACAGGAAGGGGCAGACAGGAACCGGCATGGCGGTGGACTATGATGAAATTGGTACCGCGACTCTACTACTTTTACAGGCGCGCATGGAAGCGCCTCGCCATATTCTCTGCCATCGCGGGACCCGGCATCATAGTGATGGTTGCCGACAATGACGCGGGAGGCATCACTACCTACGCGGTCACCGGATCCCGTTACGGGTTCAATCTAGTCTGGCTGGTAGTGCTATTCGCGATACTTGCATACTTCGTTCAGGAGATGACTGTCCGTCTCGGCGCCGTAACCAAGCGGGGCCATGCAGAGGCGATCTTTGACGGCTTCGGCCCGTTCTGGGGATGGTTCTCGTTGATAGACTTGACGCTCGTCAATTTCCTGACGCTCGTCACTGAGTTCATAGGCATGGTCGCAGCGGCCAGCATCTTCGGGATACCTCCTCTATTGACGATCGTCGCATCTGTCATTTTTCTGACGGTGCTTGTGGCCTCAGGTACATACTGGACCTTCGAGAGAATAACGCTCGTCTTCTGCCTTCTCAACCTTGTATACATACCAGCCGCCTTCCTCGCAAACCCTAGCTGGAGCGAGGTTACTCGCAGCATTGTCTCTCCGAGTTTCCCAGCCGGCCTAACTGCGGGTCTCCTGACGTTGATAATGGCGAATATTGGAACCACGATCGCGCCGTGGATGCTGTTCTTCCAGCAAAGCGCAGTCGTCGACAAGGGGCTCGACGAGAAGGACATTCCCTACTCCAAGATCGACACTGCGCTCGGCTCGATGTTGACAGGTCTCGGCGCAGCATTCATAATGATCGCCACCGGTTCAACTCTCCACAAGATTGGCGTAAACATCACAGAGGCATCCGAGGCAGCACTCGCATTAGTTCCGTTTGCTGGGCAGTACGCGGGAGCACTGTTTGCCATCGGTCTGTTCGATGCGGGTCTGCTAGGTGCGATCTGCATCTCTCTGGCATCTTCGTGGGCGTTTGGGGAGGTCTTCGGATGGGCACATACATTGAATGTCAAAGTGAAGAGCTCTCCTTGGTTCTACCTGTTCTACTTCCTTAACGTCGCGCTTGCGGGGGCAATCGTTCTGATTCCGAACGTACCCTCCGTGCTGATTACGCTCTTCGTACAGGTCGTAGCTGTAACCCTCCTACCTGCGGCTTTGGTGTTCCTGATTCTGCTGCTGAACGACAAGGAATTGATGGGTCCATACGTGAACACAAAGCTCCAGAACGTGATAGATTGGGCAATCGTCGTCGCGGTGATCGCGGTCTCGTCCTTGTATGGCATCTCGACGATCTTCCCTGACTTATTAGGAGGATGAGGCCGACAAATGATTGATTGCATAGTACAATCTCAGCCCAGAGGCGGTCAGAAGTGTCAGTAAGGTCAAATCAGATTCGAGAGCACATTCTGAAAGCCTCACTCGAGCCGAACAAGACCACGCGATACCTGTTCCTAAGCGAAGTGGTCAACAAGAAAGTTCAGACCCAGAGCGGTGTAACAGTCGGCAAACTAAAAGACATGGTGATCAAGGACGACCCGCATTACCCTGAAGTATCGAGCATAATCATCGAACGCTCGCTTGGTCGCCCTCCTCTGCATGTCTCCTGGAGCAATGTTGTCAGTGTGACGAGAGAGAAGACTGTCATAAAAGACCCGCCCGAAGGCAAGTATCCAGAGATCAAACACGCCGGAGACCAGCTTCTCCTACGAGACAAGATCCTCGACAAGAGAATCCTCGACATCGAAGGATTCGACGTCGAAGTGGTCTATGACATACAGCTTCTACTCGTCGAAGACAAGCTATTCGTTGTCGGAGCAGACGTGGGTAGACACGCGACCATGCGCCGGCTCGGCTTCGGAAGAATCGCCAAATCCGTGCTTGAGAACGGCTCACAGGAGGACATCATACCCTGGCGATATGTTCAATCCTTGCCGGCAGATCTCACAGGGACCAAGGGAGATGTGAAACTCACCATCACAAGAGAGGGCCTCAAAGACATCCATCCCGAGGACCTGGCCGACATACTCGAAGAGCTCAGCCAAGAAGAGAGGATACACCTCTTCAATGCATTAGATAACGAGGTTGCCGCCGACGCTCTTGAGGCAACTGAACCTAGAGTTCAGAGAGAAATCCTAGCGTTGACGAGCTCTGAGCGAGCAGCTCAAATCTTCACACATCTGTCGCCTGTCCAGATCGCTGACATAATCTCAGTTCTACCACGAGATGATTCCGAGGAATTCCTGAAGATACTGAAGGGAGATGTGGCTTCCAAGGTCCATCAACTCCTCAGCCAACATGATGTTCCCGCATCGACTCTTGCGATGCGCTGCTATCTAGGATTCCCGGGCGACATCACACTTGAGGATGCATTCACGAGATTCCGAACTGAAGCACGCAGCTGCGATGTCACCATGTACATCTACGTTGTCGACAACGAGGGTCATCTGAGAGGCGTTATAGATATCAACGAGCTCTTGCAGGCTGATCCTTCGCGCAAACTCGAAGAGATCATGACAAGAAACGTTGTAGTTGTCGCGCCCACAACCATGCGTGCCGATGTCGAGGCCCTCTTCCGCAAGTATCGTTTCAGAGCGATTCCTGTAGTGGGCGATTCAGAGAAGATCGTGGGCGTGATAAGGGAGAAAGATGTATTCCTGCCGGAGGAGTAGCATCGAACTACGCGATCAGGATGTAAGAAGATATGCCTAGAGTGCATACGACCAGGGCAGTCAGAGCAGCACTTCTGTTCCTCAGAATCTACCTGATCTTCCTCGTCGGGCTGATAGTCTACAAGTTCCTGACCCAGATACTATTCACATAGCTCGCTGGTCCAGTCTTACGGCACGTCTCAGCCGCTCTTCAGGATCTAGGGAGTCTTACCCGAAATGCTCGACTTGGCGACGAGCCGAGCCGCTTCGACCATATTCTCGAGTTTCCCGAAAGCGATGCCATACGCATCTGGGATACCTAGCATTCCGGCGAATCCGCAGTCCGGCTTCACTATGACGCGCGGACCGAATGTCTTCACCGCACTGTTCAGGGAGCCTACGATCTCTTCAACTGTCTCGACTCTTGGACTGACCGAGGACACGCACCCGTAAGCGAGGAACTTCCCGGCCTTTTCGAGCTCCTCTCTGCTGTATGCGCTGAGATTGCTTGGAGATCCTGCGAACTCGTGATCCACAATGTCCGCTTCACTTTCCAGCAGAACCGCCTTGACCAACGGTGTTATTCTGCCGCAGACATGGATCGCGGAGAGACATGACGTCTCCTTGATCAGCATGTTCAGTGTCTCAACAACAAACTTCTGATCGTACTTGAAGAGGACAGTGCGCCCGAGCATGACTGAGAGGAATGGTTCATCTATGTTGACCAAGTCGAATCCAAGATCACCTAACCGTCTGCATGATCTGCTCAGGATCTTGGCGAGCGCTGTCACAATATTCGGTTTTGACGCGCCACACGTCATCAGGTTCTTCCTGTCAATATAACTGGCAAGTGTGAAGGGGCCTGTAACGCAAGCCTTTGCTCCTTTCACTTTGGAGATCAGTCCTTGCTCACGAAGGAACCTGAGGTAGTACTCTGCTCGTTCCGTCCCGATCGGCACAGATGTCTCTTTGACCTCATCCGATAGAATGTGGACATCTTCGCCTTTCACTTCAATTCCTAGATTGAGTTTGGAGAGTGGCAGGAGAAACTGGAGGCCCATGTTCATTGGCTTCGACGACGTGCCTGTGAGCTGAGGGCAGCACGGATAGTCCAGTCCTATTGAGACCTTGTCAACGACAGTTCGATTGAAATTGGCTCTGCTTTCGTCGAAATCATCCAGAACTGGAAGACTACCCACATCTTCGGTCGCGAGCAGCAATTCGTCGAGGCGTTTCTTCAGGCGCGCTCAGCTCCCTAGACAGGATGGAATGGTCATGTGCCAATTGTGTTTGATGCCGACGAACGAGGCCAACTGAATGGATCTAGCCGTAGATTCTCGCCGCAGCCTGTGTCAGCCCGAGCTCGTTGAGTTTCTCTCTTGTGGGTCTTCCTTCTTTATCCCATCCTCGCCTGCTATAGTACGTCTGAAGCATGCTCGTGAACTTCTCCTTGTCAAGCTTCATGCCCTTCGTCTTGCCGTTGGGTATGGGATCAACGAAGTCTCTTTCGGGAGGCATGTCGTCCTTTGCTGAGATTCCCTTTCTGAGAACTGCTATTGTTCGGGTCAAGTTCCAGACCCGCTCCGATTTCTTGAGTAATTCCTCGATGGTGAACTGCTTCCCGGTCACCGCAGAGTAAGCCTCAGCGTACAGGTTGGGGTCCATGCCAAGTTCGACCCAATGGAATCTGCAGACGCCAAGCATGTCAAAGAGCGGTCGCAAGTGCTGGAGATAGATGACTCGGTCGACTTTGTCGTCGCTGTAGCTGTCTCGGCCTACCTGCAGATCGTACGTGATCGCCCATGATCGGTTGTGATGGGCTCCAATGTCTGCGGTTGCATATGATAGCGCCATGGCCGGGGCCGCTCGATGATCGTATCCTGAAATCTCTAAGCCCTTGACCTGCATCGCGAACTCAGACGAGCCTTTTCCAACCTTCTGAGCCAACGATCTCACGCCACAGGCCATGAAATCACCGAACCCTTTCCTGTGCGCGATCATCGTGAGCAACTTCAGCACCGAGTTCAAGTCTCCAAACCTCGGCTCGAATCCAATCTGACGTTTTGACACGAACTCTCGCTCGTAGGCTTCCAGAACGAAAGCGATGACGCTGCCGGCTGTGATCGTGTCCAGGCCGAGTTCATCTGCCAGATAGTTTGCTCGGACCACATCGCTGATGTTTCGCAGCCCAAGGTTGGCTCCGAGTAGTGCTGCGTTCTCGTACTCCACACCGATCTCGATATCGCGGCCAGTTTCGTCCTTCACTCGACTCACGTGTTCACACGGAACCGGACAATTCGAACATGGCCTGCTCTTGACCTTGGTCGCCTCCATAGCATCGCCGCCGATCTGACGGGCCTGATCGAAATGTGTCTTCTGGAAATTCAGCGTGGGTAGAGATTCAACTTCGTTGGCCCATTCGATGACACTCATGGTGCCCTGGCGCATCCAAGTCTTGTAGATTGGATTGTGGACGATGATATCCAGTGATTTCTTGTAGATCTCAGCGAGCCTATCCGGATAAGCGAGTTGAACGTCTCTGGAACCCTTCGCAACAATCGCCTTCAGTCGCTTGGCTCCCATGACTGCGCCGATTCCAGTCCGGCCGGCCTGTCCATGCCGGGTCTTGGTGCGGTCCCAATCGATGTTCACGCATGCGAAGGTGACAAGGTTCTCTCCGGCGACACCAATACTGGCCACAGATGCTTCTTCCCCATGCTTCCCTCTTAGAGTGCGATCAGCCTCACTCGAGCTCTTACCCCAGAGCTCACCCGCGTCGTCTACTGCGATCTCACCATCGATGACTGACAGATAGACAGGTTTCTTCGAAGCGCCTTCTATGACGAGTGCGTCAAATCCTGCCTTTCTGAGTCTATGCCCGAAGAATCCTCCGACGTTGCTGTCGCCATAGATGCCCGTCTGGGGACTGATCGAGGCAAAAGTCGTCTTGGATCCGCCGGGGAAATTCGGCACTGTCAGTGGCCCCGCGGCCACGACGATTATGTTCTTCGGATCGAGCGGTCTAGTCTTGAGAGAGACTCTCTCGAAGATTGTCGACGCAGCCCAGCCTCTACCTCCCAAGTACTCGTACGCGAGCTTCTCGTCGACCTCTCTCGTCACTACCTTTCTTGAAGTAAGGTCAACTTCTGCAATCTTGGAGTAACCCATCAGCGGCATACCGAAGACCTCAGAATTCTCCTTGGCTGTCTAATGCGGACGGTATCGAGGACGTGCGTGATTTAAGCCGCTTGCTTATACTTTCCAACCGACGCCCGGAAGAAGCCGATCGTCCCAGAGCATCACAATACTTAAAATTCCACTTGGTGTCCGGTAGTGCAAGCCGGGTTTGAAGTAGATGTCATCAGGAGAAGAGCAGCCGCCGGCTGCAGCAAATGTCAAGATCGAGAGTCTTGACCCAGAATCTAGGCAAGTGAATGTTACCGTAAAGGTGGTCTCGAAGGGCCAAGCGCGCGAGACGACTTCCAGGAGAGATGGCTCGACACACCGCGTCGTCGACGCTCTCGTTGGAGACGAAACCGGCTCGGTCTACCTTACCCTATGGGATGACAATATTGACAAAGTGAAGGAAGGCGACAGCATCGACGTTAAGAACGGCTACATTTCGCTTTTCAAAGGATCAATGCGTCTGAACATAGGTCGCTACGGGTCAATGGAGCCGAGCAGCACACCAATCGAGAATGTCAACGCGGACAACAACCTGTCCAACAAGGAATTCCCAATGCCTGAGAGGCGCAGGGATCCGAGTTTCAGACCTAGATATCGGGACGAAGGCGGCTACGGCGGTAGAGGACGAGACAGAGGATACGGCAGCGGCCGCAGAGGAAGATACTAGGAACGAGCCACTCCAAGTTCTAGCTTGAGAACTTGAGGTTGCTTCACACAATAGTGGTAACTCTGCACCCGGGATCCTGTGTTCCAACCCCTGTTAGCTAGCCTTAAATGAAATCGTCCTCTGCTCAAGGGCGGTCTGTCTCATGGAAGACCTCGTCAGACATGCGGTTGAATCTGCTTCAGCAAAGGGAGTAGACTATGCTGAAGCAAGACTCCACATCGACAGTGGAAGCGCGTTCACTCTCACCAATGGTATGCCTGAGCCAGTCCAGTTAGCTAGAGAGAGGGGTATCGCCGTTCGAATACTCGTAGACGGCGCGATGGGATTCGCGACGACGAATGATCTCTCGAAGTCGTCTCTTGAAAGCACGGTTGAGATAGCATACAGAAGCGCAAAGGCGTCGAGGAAACTGATCGCCAAACCCATTCGCCTGTCAGAGCAGAAAGCGGAACAGGCAAATTGGGAGGACAAAGCTCGGAAACCACTACCGGACGTGACAACAGAGGAGAAGTTCAGAGTCCTAGAGGAGATCGAGAAGAACCTTCAGCCTGAAATTGTGAAAGTGGCTGTCCCGTCACGAACACTGATCCTTGGTGACGACATTACTGAACGATACTTCGCGAACACTGAAGGAGCGAGGATTCACGGAAAAGTATCAAGGGTCAATCTACTGTATGTGCTTACAGTCTATGATCCCGGAAAAGGAACAATTCAGAGAATTGGGCAGCACGGACAGAGTGGTGGGTGGGAACAACTTGAGCAATGGGATCCTCCGCGACTGGTCTCTGACGAGGCGAAGATTCTTGGAAAGATGCTTACGGAAGGAAAGCAGGCTCCACGGAAAGAGCTTGATCTTGTTGTCGGGTCGGAAGTGACGGGGATAGTCTGTCACGAATCGTGCGGGCACCCGCAAGAGGCAGACAGAATTCTGGGCAGAGAGGCCGCGCAGGCTGGGGAATCCTACCTCAAGCCCGACATGATAGGCTACCGAGTCGGAACAGAAGCCGTCACCGTGGCTGATGATCCGACCATTCCAAACTCAAACGGGTTCTACTTGTATGATGAGGAAGGTGTGAAGGCAGAGAGAAGGATCCTGATCAAAGAAGGAGTCATCAACGGCTTTCTGCAGAACCGCGAAACGGGAGCGGAGCTCGGAGTCAGCAGCAATGGAGCTGCCAGAGCAGTAGCCTACGATAGAGAACCAATGATCAGAATGGCGAACACCTTCATGCTCCCAGGAAGCTACACGCATGAAGAGCTGGTTGAAGATGTCAAGGAAGGCGTATTCATCAAGACTTTCATGGAATGGAACATTGACGATAGACGCTACAACCAGAGGTACGTCGGACTCGAGGCCTACATGATCGAGAACGGCGAAGTCACAACGCCGGTGCGAAATCCGATTCTAGAGATCACAACTCCTGGGTTATATGGTAGCGTGGACGCCGTAGGAAAGGAAGTGGAGTTCGAGGCGGCAACCTGCGGCAAAGGAGAACCGTCCCAAGGAGCCCCTGTCTGGCATGGGGGACCATCGATACGCTTGAGGAAGGTCAGGCTGGGAGGTTAGCATCATGAATCCAGAACAGGTTGTTGAGGAGGCCGTCAAGTTCGGCCTCAAGCTTGGAGCAGACGAAGTGACCGCGTCGATGACGCGTGAAAGGCGGAAGATGCTTCGATTCTCGAACAACTCCATCATCGTCATGCAATCGTGGGATCACACCGTCCCAGCGGTATACTTGACATCGAAACGGAAACGCGCAGCAGCACGCGTAGGTGACCCGAACCTTGACGCGTTGATGGATGTCATGAAGGCCCTGAAGGCCACGATGGACATCTCAAAACCGGGGGAAGTCGAGTCCAAGCTTCCCAAAGGCCCATTCAAGTACGAGGCCGTTCCTCACAACTATGACTCCAAGATTCCGGAAATGACCGGCGAGCTCACAGGGATTGCTGAGGAAGCGATAAACTCTGCTCTTTCTGAAGGCGCGAAACGTTCCTCTGGAACACTCGTCACAAACGAATGGGAAAGGTATGTCAAGACATCGACAGGATCCGAAGGCAAGGACAGAGGAACCAGCATCGAACTCTCGACTAGAGCATTCTCCGACGATGATGCCAGCGGAATGGGAGTAAGCTGTGCGACAAGGCTCGGAGACTTCGATCCAACACGTGCAGCAAAGGAAGCCGCCAAGATCGCATGCCATGCCAAGAATCCGGTCTTTGGTGATGAAGGCAAGTTCACCGTGGTCTTTGGCCCTTCGATAATGGCGGAGTTTCTGAGCCGCGTAGCCGACTTCGCTTCAGCCTACTATGTCGACATTGGCCTCTCCTTCCTCAAGGACAAGGTGGGCCAGAAAGTCGCGAGCGAGAAGTTCACTCTTGCCGATGGGGCGCGCATGCCGACCGGCATTAACTCGTGCTCATTCGACGATGAGGGCTATCCTACCAGAAACACGAAGATAATCGATCACGGCGTGCTGAAGACCTACCTGCACAGCTCATACAGTGTCGCAAAGTATGGCGGCGAGTTGACTGGGAACAGCTTCTTTGCCGGTGGAACATGGGGGCTGACACCAATACCTCTCAATGTCGTCGTCGAGCCTGGAGAGCTTCGGTTCGACGAATTGGTCGAGGAAGTGAAGAACGGCCTCTACCTGACAAACAACTGGTATACCAGATTCCAGAACTATCAGACGGGAGACTTCTCATCCATCTGTCGAGACGGCGCATTCAGGATAGAGAATGGTCGTATCGGCCAGCCTCTGAAAGGACTCCGCATAAGCGACAATATGCCGCGCATTCTGCAGTCGATCACGTCACTGTCAAGGGAGCGTCAATGGATCAAGTGGTGGGAAGTCGAGACCCCGACATATCTGCCACACATTGCAGTCGAAGGTGTCGGGATCACCCGAGCCACCAAGTAGTCATGACGCAAGTTCTGGAATGCCTACGATCCACACCTACCAATTCGGAATGAGGGGACCAACTATCGCCGAGAGAAGCCCCGTTCCGATACGCCGGGACCATTCAGCAGTTATGCTCATGATTCCCACGCTGAATGAGGAAGAAGCGGTAGGTCCTCTCCTACAGGAATCAGCAGCGATCTTCCCGCGAGCCGTCGTTGTTGACGGCCATAGCCACGACAGGACCCGAGAGATCGCACAGTCCTTCGGAGTAAACGTGCTCCTCCAAGAGTTCGGCCCGGGAAAAGGCTGCGGAGTCAGAACCGGAATGAGATTCTTCCTGTCAAGTGACGCCGAGATCCTTTGTATCATCGATGGCGATGGTACGAACATCCCCGGTGACCTAGCCGGCTTGGTGGAACTTGTGAGAAACGGCGAGGCCGACATCGCTATCGGATCGCGGACAAAGGGCGAAAGAGACCCGGGATCGATGAGCTTCATTACGATCGCGTCAAATCGCGTCGTCTCATATCTGCTATCCCTAAGGTACGGCGGGAGCTTCACAGACATCCAAACAGGGTACTGGGCACTCGGTAGAAGCGCCGTCCAAAGGTTGCTTCCATGCTTGCGTTCTACACGGTTCGAAATTGAACTGGAAATCTTCTCCAAGGCGAAGACGGCTGGACTTGTTTTGAAAGAGGTGCCCGTAGGCTTTCGGAGGAGGGTTGGTCACACGAAGTTCAGTTTCTCGTTGAGGATGAGGAACCTGTACTATGCCTTCAAATACATCCTGTCCTTGCGACCGCCAGGATGATCCATTCCGTTAGGTCGGCAACGAAGGATGCGATCCATTTCCCAGGTGGATATTTCGACGGTGCCTCTTGCCCGGGCCTTCTATGAGAGGGATACAGTCCGAGTTGCACGAGAACTCCTCGGCACGATTCTCGTGAGAACGAACGGACATACCGTGTTGCGGGGCGTCATTGTTGAGGCAGAGGCTTACCGGGGAGAAGGCGACCCAGCCAGCCACGCATACAGAGGCCCGACCAAAAGGAACGCAGTCATGTTCGGTCCAGCAGGGCACGCATACGTCTACTTCACCTACGGCATGCACTACTGCCTGAATGTCACTACGGAACCCACTGGCAACCCGGGAGCAGTGCTAATCCGAGCAGCACAGCCCACTAGCGGAATCGAGCAGATGAAGAAGCGACGCAGGACAGACCAGTTGAGAGACCTTGCCAATGGCCCGGCGAAGCTCACGCAGGCATTTGCGGTGAGCAGGAGCCTCAACGGTCACGATCTTACGCTCGGGAAGAAACTGTTCATTGTGAAAGGCGATAGTGTCGAACCGCTGGACATTGCATCTACAAGCAGAATCGGAATCAGGGTTGGCCTAGAGAAGCCTTGGCGTTTCTTCATCAGAGAAAACCCATTCGTCTCGAAACAATGAGCGTTCCTGCCTCAGAGACGCGTGCTCTGCGGCGGTTTGTAGGGTGGACTTCTAAAACGCTGATTTGTGAAATGCCGTCATGTGTAGAAGAAGTCAGTACTTCTCGACTTCGCCGTGCACCTGACCTATCTTAAGCAGGGCTAGGTGATGGACGTGTGAGGGTACTCGAAGTTTTCCTGTATTGTGTATCCTTTCGATACGATGGAAGGCTTCCTTGTCAATGTCCTTGTCAAGGGTCAGCGTGCCGCTGTTCTCAACCTGGAATTGGCCGAGTTCCTCGTGGAGACCGAATACGTCCGACTTGGAGAGATTCACTGTTCCTGTGAAGACGAGCTTCTTGGAGTCGTAGACGCTTGGCACGGCGACGCCTCCCTCGGCGAGGTAGGCTCGCATAGCGTCGTTGATGAGGTCTGCCACGTTCTTGCCTTGCTCCTTGGAATGGGCTATGACCTTGTTGTAGAGGTTCCTATCGAGGCCACGTATGAGGACAGCATTGTTAGCCAAGGCAAACACCCACAAGAGTTAGTCTGTATATCTTGATTACCTGCTAACACTGCTTACATAAGTTGCTTATAAATCTTGTTAAACCTCTTAAGATGCTTACAACGTTCACACTGGATGACGCGAAAGCAAATGCAATCCGTAAAGAGGGATAACAGCGGTTTGATGAACGACAGCGCAACCCGACTCCTGATAGAGGAACTACAGGAACTCAGACAGGGTCCAATCAAGAAGTGCGAGTGGTGCCACCAGGCCCTACCAAACGACCGATACCACCTACGAATCTGCCCGAAGTGCAGGAAGGCAACAATAGACGCCTTCCTCAAAGGCGAACTCTAGGACCACACCTCAACTTCGAGTAAACGCTGCAGGCCTCTTGCCAAAGGTACCTTACCGATTGACACTCACCATCACTGAGAGAGATGTGAAACACATTTCTCTTCACTGCAGACAATCGTACCCAATCGAGGCCTGCGGGATACTGATTGGAATTCTGACCCGTGATGGGAGAACAGTAACGCAAGTATGGCCGTCAAGGAACGAACTCTCGTCCGAATCCTCCTACGAGATCCACCCAGAGACTCTCCTGCGCGCCTTCACCTACGCCGAACAGAATAGGCTACAGGTCGTTGGTTTCTATCACAGCCACCCATTCTACTCCGCCGACGCATCCGAAATTGACAAGGGACATGCGAACTATCCAGGTCTTTCATACCTGATCTACTCGATTCCGAACAACGAGTTCAGATCCTTCCTCTTCGACGGAAGACAACTCATCCCCGAACCAGTCAGAATTGTGCATGGCTGAGATCCAGGCGCCCATGTCTCTGTCTCTCGATTCTACGATCATGACGCTGAAGTCTTCTGAAAGAGACAGAAGACATGGACTGCGATTCCGGGGGAAACAGCACGCGATGATCAATGTCTGCTCGCGCGCACCCCCGTTGGCCATAAAAGCGTTTTCCGAAAGCAGCCATGGATACCAACAGCCCTGCTTGACAGTGCAGCGGATCGAGTGGTAGATCCGTTGACGTGGATGAATATGGTCGGGGAGAGCCTAGTACACGATTATATACACAATTGTCGAAAACTATTAAAGTCGTACAACGCGCCACTTCACTTGCTTCACACTTCTGGAGCAAGACACCTTGGTAGAGGACAGCACAGACCCAGCCCGGACTACGGACGGCGGATCATCGGCCACGATCAAGCAGATTCGGAAGCGTGACGGACGACTCGTCACCTTCGACCAGAACAAGATCACGGCCGCCTTAGCTAGGGCAATCGCCCAAACCGTCGGAAAAGATCGGGCCCTCGCACAGAAGATGTCCGACCAAGTAGTGAAGATCCTACAAGAGAAATTCGACGGACGCACTGTCCCTACCGTAGAAGAAGTTCAAGATATCGTCGAGAAGGTGCTGCTCGAGAACGGTCAGGCTAAGACCGCCAAGTCCTACATCCTGTACCGACAAAAGAGAGCAGAGATGCGAAAAGAGAAGCAGCGCATACTCGAGAAAGAAGAGATCGATGAAGTCGACAAGCGCTTCGACCTGAACGCGCTTCGAGTCTTGAAGGCAAGATACCTTAGGAAAGACATTGACGGCAAACTGATTGAGACGCCTAAGGAACTGTTTGCCAGAGTGGCGATCCATGCGTGCCTGCCCAGTCTTCTGTACGACGAGAAAGCCTACGATGTTTCAGGCAAGACTCCTGAACATCCTGCTGAGGATTTCGATCCTGTAGCGAATGAGGGCAAGCTGTCGGTAGGGAAGTATGCGCTCAACAGGTTCCATCTCGAAGCCCTGAAGCGAATGTACGACCGTTTCAACAGCGAAGGACGAGCCAAGCTTCGTTGGAGTGAATTCCTCACCCTTCTACGTGAAGGAAAACTGAACCACTACGAGAGCCTCGTGACCGCCTTCAATAATCTGATGGTTTCCAAGCGTTTCATGCCGAACACGCCGGCTATTGCCAACTTCGGAAACGTGCTTGGAATGGGGTCAGCTTGCTTCGTACTCGACGTTGAGGACTCCATCGAGAGCATCATGGACGCTCTCAAGAAGACAGCCATCGTCTTCAAAGCAGGAGGAGGAATGGGATACAACTTCTCCAAGCTAAGGCCGGAGGGCGACTTTGTCAGCTCCACTTCAGGCATTGCCTCTGGACCGATAAGCTTCATGACGCTCTTTGATACGATGACCGAGGTCATCAAGCAGGGCGGCATACGACGCGGCGCCAACATGGGAATACTGAACAGCAATCACCCTGACATCGAGAAGTTCATCACCGCCAAGAAAGGCAACCGAGCCCTGAGAAACTTCAACCTGTCAGTTCTGCTAATGCCCGATTTCTGGGAGTACTACGAGAAAGACAAACCGTACCCGCTGGTGAACCCTCGCACGAAAGAGGTTGTGCGCACAACCAATGCCAGGAGACTCTTCGACATGATAGTCTTCCAAGCCTGGGAGAGCGCGGAACCAGGCGTCATATTCTACGACCACGTCAACAAGTATAATCCGTTCTTCAAATCACTCGGACCTATAGTCACGACGAACCCGTGTGGAGAGGTGCTTCTCTACCCCAACGAGTCGTGCAATCTAGGAAGCATCAACGTCTGGGCCTTCGTGAAGGAACAAGCAGAGGGGCGAGTTCAACTCGATTGGGAAGCACTCAGACAGACAGTTGAGATATCAACACGGTTTCTCGACAACGTCATTGACGTGAACAAGTTCCCGTTGAAAGAGATCGAAGAGATGACCCTTTCAACGAGGAAGATCGGCCTAGGCGTGATGGGGCTTGGTGACCTCCTCTACGAACTGCGGATCCAATACAGCAGCGAAGAAGCGAGAGAATTCATGGAACAACTGATGGAGTTCATCAACTACCATTCCAAGCTAGCGTCAATGCAACTTGCGAAAGAAAGAGGACCATTCCCGTACTATGACAGGAGCTTCTACCCTGAAGGAAGACTCCCGTTCAAAGGATTCGATCAGAAAGACCGCTGGCGACTCCCATGGGATCAGGTGGCGCAGGAAGTCAGGAAGTCGGGCCTGAGGAACAGCTACACAACAGTGATCGCCCCAACCGGAAGCATCTCCATGATTGCAGGTTGCAGCAGCGGAATCGAACCTGTCTATAGCCTAGTCTACGAGAAGAACGTCAAAGTTGGAAGCTTCTACTATGTTGATCCGGTCTTCGTGAAGGTAATGACTGGGCATGGACTGTACGATGAGGAACTCATACGAGACGTGAGTGACGCGAACGGAACGGTTCAAGGCATCCAGTACATCCCCGGTGACATCAAGCACGTCTTCGTTACAGCCATGGACATCACTCCTGAAGCTCATATTCGCGCGTTGGCCGCGTTCCAGAAGTGGGTGGACTCGTCGATCTCGAAGACGAACAACTTCCCAGCAGACGCCACCGTCGACGACATGAGAGAAAGCTACTTGCTCGCCTACAAGCTCGGATGCAAGGACGTAACCGTGTTCAGAGACACCTCGATCAAAGGACAAGTCTTGGTTGCGTCCGGACGAGCGGAGAAACGCGAACCGACGGAAGCAAAAGGAAACACAGGGAAGGGAGTCAGCGGAGCGCAATCCTACGGAACCAGAAGTAGACAGCGCATGCAGGTTCTAGCGGTTGGTGCGCCAATAGCGAGCCCTGACTCTGAGAACTTCTTCCAAGGGAGAAGCCAGAACGGTGACCGCGCAGATGTCTGCCCGCAGTGCTACGGCTTTGTCGTCTTCCAAGAGGGATGTTACATCTGCCCCGAGTGCGGCTGGGGCGCATGCAGCTAGAGCGACTCGTCTGTCACTTGACTCGAATAGCATCTAGTCCGTTCATGTAGGGCTTGAGAACCTCAGGAATCACTATCGAGCCGTCACTTTGCTGGAAGTTCTCCATAATCGCGAGCAGTGTCCTCTCGGTGGCGACGAAAGTGCTGTTCAACGTGTGGACGTACTCAGTCGGATCACTCGTCTTGTCCCTGTATCTCACGTTCGATCTGACGGCTTGATATGAAGTGCAGTTGCTGCAGGAAACTGCTTCCCTGTAGTTCCCCTGTCCGGGCAACCAGACCTCAAGATCGTACTTCTTTGCAGCAACAGTTCCCAAGTCGCCGCTGCAGACATTGACGACTCGGTAAGGCAACTTCAATGCTTGGTAGAGTTCTTCCGCGTTTGAGATGAGCTTCTCATGTTCCTTCCATGAGTCTTCTGGTTTGGAGAATACGAACTGTTCCACCTTCTCAAACTGGTGGACTCTGAAGATGCCCTTGGTGTCCCGACCGTGGGCTCCTGCTTCCTTTCTGAAGCATGGGCTCACTCCACCGTACCTGAGGGGCAGCTTCTTCCCGTCCAGAATTTCCCCGAAGTGATACGCGTTGAGTGCGTGCTCGGATGTGGCGATGAGGTAGAGATCTTCGTCCTCGATCTTGTAGATGGTTTCTTCGAAATCTGAAAGCGCAACCGCGCCGGAGAGAACGTCTCGTCTCAGAAGATAGGGCGGCTGCATGATTGTGTAGCCCTTCCGTGCAATAAAATCGAGTGCGTAACTGATTAGTGCGAAGTTGAGCCTCACCAGTTCGTTCTTCAGATAGTAGAACCTGGCACCCGCTACTTTTGCAGCCCTCTCCAGGTCGATCAGGTCGAGCTTCAGTCCAAGATCGATGTGATCAAGAGGCTTAAACGGTAACTGCGGTGGAGTTCCCCACTTCCTGACTTCCACGTTATCGTTCTCGTCCTTTCCTGTCGGGACGCTCTCATGCATCACATTCGGGAGCTGCATCAGGATCCTGTCGATCTCTTCGCGCAACTTCCCTGCTTGTTGTTCGTACTCTCGAATCCGGTCAGGGATGGATTCGGCTTCGCGTACGACCTGTGCTGCATCTTTTCCTTCTTTTCGGAGCCTCGCGATTTGCTCGGTGAGTTTGTTGCGCTGTTGCCTGAGGGCATTTGCTTCACTTTGAAGTGATCTCCAGTTCTGGTCATTCTGTAGTAGCTCGTCAACCCAGCTGAGCTTTTCGATGGCTCCACGTCTCTGGAAATCTGCCTTCACAATCTCAGGGTGTTCTCGTATGAACTTGATCTCAAGCATTTGGGTGCGCTCCTACGGTTCTCCTTGCATCGTCAGCGTGCGGGTGTGGGTGAAGTGAACTTCTGGTTTCCTCTATGAAAGTCTTACATCGGTATGCGTCCATTCTAAGCTGGTTTCGTGCCTGATCTCTGTGCGGTCGTGATCGCTTTCTCGACGAGCCTGGTTGAGTTGCGTACCAATTGTCTCAGTCTGTTGGGAGAGCGTCCCTCACAGTAGACTCTGATCTTTCCCTCTGTTCCAGACTTCCTGACTAGTATCCAGCTGTCATCGTTGAAGTTCACTCTCACGCCATCAAGGGTCGAGACGTCTCTGAGACCTTTCTCAGCCATCAAGGCTTTTGAGATCGTTGCCATCGTAGGATCCTTCAGCTCGTCTGGGCACTTGAAGTAGAGTCTCTCTTGAGGACGATCGGGTATTCCGTGGAATAGAGCGCTCGCATGGCCTTTGGATTGGTCCAGAGCCTGAACGACCATGCATGCGGCGTACATGGCATCGCCCCAGAATCCCCAAGCAGGGTCTATGATCTTCCAGGGCTCACAACATAGCCTGATGTTCGACCGGTCCTCTTGAGTGAGGAAAAGGTGAGTCTTGCCAAGTCTTGTACGCTCGACCGTTCCCCCGGATGATTCTACAACCTTGTCGATCCGAGACGAGGTGTCAACAGTCGTGACAATTCTCCCAGGCCCGTTCTCGGTGAGGAGCAGTCGGGCAAAGAACGCCAGCACTGTATCATTGTTGACGTATCTCCCCTTCTCATCGATCACTGCCAACCGGTCACCGTCGCCATCATGTGCGATTCCTAAGTCTGCTTTGAGCATGCTGACGAAGCGACATGTTGTGACAAGGTTCGCAGGGTTTGGTTCCGCTGGTCTTCCCGGGAAAAGTCCGTCAGGGTGCGCATTTAGGGAGATGACTTCGCATCCCATCTTCGATAGGATTAGAGGTGTGAGATTGAATGTGGTACCGTTTGCGCAGTCTACGACGACCTTCAGTTTTCGCCTGAACGATTCCATTCGACCCATGAGACGTTCAGTGTACGCATCGATGAGACCGCGCGCTTCGGTTGGGGTTCCCGTTTGATTCCAGGTAACATCTGTGAACTGACGTTGACCAATGAGCTCCTCAAGGATTCTCTCTTCATCGGGAACATACTCTCTGCCTTCGTGTGTGTAGCATTTGATTCCGTTATCTTCGGGGGGATTGTGAGATGCGGTGACCATGATGCCGGCATTTGCTCCTAACTTTGGAACACCGAAGGCTAGAACAGGAGTTGGTAGCATTCCTGCATCGATCGCGTCGATGCCTCCTCCTAACAGCCCTCCTAGTATGGTTGCCCTTAGCCCCGGTGACGTGGTTCTATGATCTGACCCCACGATTACCTGACCTTGATTCGCGAGCATGGTACTCATTGCTCGCGCCAAGTCGAGTCCAAGTCTCTCCGTTACCTTGTCTCGAAAGCTCCCACGTATCCCGGCCGTACCGAACAGCTTAGGAACACCAGATCTCTGCAACTCCGTCACCCTGGATCAACGATCAGACGTTGCTTACCGCTCTGCCATCCTAATTGCATGTGCTTACTCAAGCTTCTTGCGGAACACAGCAACCGCAAGCACGAGCATGACAATCGTGTATGTGGAAAGAAAGATGAGGTCGTTGGTCACGACCTCTAAACCTGCCCCTTTGACTATGACCGCTCTCAACGCATGAATCATGTACGTGAGCGGCAGAACATACGAGATTGGCTGAACCAGCGGCGACATTGCCTCGATTGGATAGAACGTTCCTGACAGGAAGATCATGATATAGATCACAGGCATTATGGTCTGCACGGCTTGCATCTGGGTCCTCGATCCCGCGGAGACCAACGTTCCTAAACTCAACGACGCTGTCAGAAACACTGCCAAGAACAACACGATCAAGAGAACGCTACCTCGAACTACGAGGTTGAATGCGTACACTGCAACGACTAGCATGGATGTCGCACTGAGAAAGCCGAACCCCATGTAGACAAACAACTTGCCGAGCAGTATCTCGAATCCACTGACCGGCGTCGCGATAAGCTGCTCTATTGTTCCTCTCTCTCGTTCTCCAGCAATCGCCATCGAGATCAGAATCATGGGGAAGATCTGGAGGAAGATTCCGACGATGGCAGGGGCAATGAAGTCGATGTATCTGAGCGAGGGGTTATACAGAACCAAACGTTCCACTTGAACGCGCAGCTTCTCGGTGAACCCGAGCGCTATCCCTTGCACGACCGGCGCCACAGCGCCTGCTGAGACCGGATCCGAACCGTCCACCATGACATACACGATTCCGTTGGATGACTTGATGTCATCCTCGAATGTTGCAGGAATCACAATCGCAACCTTTGCCAATCCATCTCGAATCAGCGTTTCTGCCTGTGATTCCTCATCTGCGTAGTATCTTATCCGAAGTGTCTCGCTTACCTTCAGTGCGTCAACGAATACTTGGCTGAATGGTCGTCCGTCTTTGTTGACGATGACTGTTGTGATGTGTTTGACTTCGCCGGTGAAGGCAAGTCCGACTATGGTCATCAGGAGGAGAGGCATGAATAGGGTAAGCGCGAAGACCCGGCGATTCCTGATGAGGTGAGTGAGTTCCTTCTTCGTCATCAGGAGGACTCTATCTATTGCCGTGGTCTCTCACCTGCTCCTGAAACAAGTTTGATGAAGACGTCTTCCAAGCTAGGTTGTGATTGCCTCACTTGGAGGACTTCGATTCCTCGTTCTTTGAGGAAGGATGTTAGTTTCGGAATCGCTGAAGCGGATTCGTCAACGATCAAGCTGACTATGCCATTCGAGAGGTTTGCCTCTCGCACAGATTCTGTGTCTTTGAGTATCGAGAGCGTTGTCTGCGCCTCCGTGGTGACCAACTCGATTCGCTCGCCACCGATTGCCTTTCTCTTGAGTTCAGTTGGTGAGGCGACAGCCACCAATCGTCCGTAGTTGATCAGAGCGAGTCTATCGCAGAGCTCCGCTTCATCCATGTAATGAGTATTGATGAAGAATGTAACGCCGAGTTTGTTGAGGTGTCTGAAATATTCCCAGAAGACTCTGCGAAGAGGAGGATCAATTCCGGCAGTCGGCTCGTCTAGAATGAGCAGTTCTGGATTGTGGACGAGGGAGACAGCAAGGGACAGTCTGCGTTTCATGCCTCCAGACAGTTGTCCCGCGAAGTGTCTGCGGAATTCTTCCAGTCGAACTAGTTGTAGGACCTCATCTGCATGTCTTCGTCTTTCGTCTGGCGGAACTCTGTAGATGCTCCCGAAGAACTCCAGATTCTCTTCTACGGTTAGGTCATCGTAGAGCCCGTAGGATTGAGGCATGTATCCTATTCGCTGTTTGACTTCATCAGGTTCCTTGGTGACGTCGTGGCCTACGACGGTCGCGCTGCCGGATGTTGGAACCATCAGGCCGCATAAGATTCTCACGGTGGTGGTCTTGCCTGCACCGTTGGGGCCGAGGAAGCCGAAGATCTCGCCTGCTTTCACTGAGAGGTCCATGTGATCCAGAGCGACTAGGCTGCCGAATCGTTTTGTGAGTCCGGACGTCTGCACGACATCGCGAGTCATGAGGCACAGCCGGCTAAGGGGAGGCGATGGCACGTTCATTCATGGGTGAAATAGATAAGAATACGCCCTCTACTGTGAGGGCGATCTCTCTGCGCAATACTTGATGATTCAACATGACGTTGATCGAATTCCGTGGAAAAAAGCCGAAGGTCAGCGTGGATGCATATGTCTCCCCGAGGGCGACCCTGATCGGAAACGTCGAAATCGGCGAAGGAAGCAGCATCTGGGAAAACGCTGTTCTACGCGGAGACATGGGCCGAATACGTGTTGGAAAGCAAAGCAGCATCCAAGACAACTGCACACTTCATTCTGATGTTGGTGGAGAATGCGTAGTCGGCGACTATGTGACGGTTGGACATAACGCGGTGATCCACGGATCGAGAGTCCATGATAACGTGATTATCGGAATGAACTCGACTGTCCTGGAAAAGGCAGAGGTCGGCGCCAACTCGATAGTTGCTGCTGGTTCCGTGATCCTGCAGGGAGAGAAGACGCCCCCAGCGGTTCTCCTAGCAGGCGTACCAGCGAAAATCATCAGGAAACTAGACGATTCGGACATAGCGGTCATCAAGTATGCCGCCAAAGCATACACTGAGCTTGTAAAACTCTACAAGGAGAAAAACTGAAAGCAAGACGCCCAATTGAGGTGTTGTTTTGGGTGTTGCGAATGAGGCTGAAGGATAGAGTCGCTATTGTGACAGGGGCTTCACGTGGGATTGGTCGATCAATAGCAGAATTTTTCGCGCAGGAAGGAGCCAAGGTTGTGATCAACTACGTCAAATCTGAGAAGGAAGCTTCAGAGCTCGCGGAGAAGATCAGGGGGCAAAGTGGGCAGGCGATCCACGTACAAGCCGATGTCTAAGCCAGAGGACGTTGAACGCCTAGTCAAGACAACGGTTGAAGAGTTCGGTCGAGTGGACATTCTGGTGAACAATGCTGGAGTCCATTTCACCGATGATTCTCTTGAAGCCACAGAAGCCGTTTGGGACAAGACGATGGACATCAATCTGAAGGGCGCCTACCTGTGCTCCAAGGAAGTTGCGCCGATCATGCTGAAGCACAAGAAGGGAAAGATAATCAACGTCTCTTCAAACTCAGGACTATATCATTCGTCGGCGATGCGGTACGTTGAATACGTCACATCCAAAGCCGGAATGAACGGTCTAACGAAGACCCACCATCCTGAACTCGTCCAGGCGTCGATAACTGAGGTTTCTCTCAAAAGATAAGACTATGCTTGTTTGCAGACGGTAACTTTGGATTTGGATTTCCAAGGACTACTTCGAATAGACAGCAACCCGTGAGTACATGTGCTGTTTCAGAAAAACCGCAAGGTCAGATGTGTTGACCCCATCGAGGAAAGAGGTTGTGGGGCACATTCAACAGGTCCAAGATTCTGCCTACGATGAAGTTCACCATGTCGTCGACTGACTTGGGTTTCGTGTAGAATGCAGGCATTGCGGGGAGAACGATGGCTCCTGCCCCTGAAACTCGTAGAAGGTTCCTCAGCTGGATTGTGCTTAGTGGAGTCTCTCGGGGCACCAAGATCAATGGTCTACGTTCCTTCAATGTCACGTCTGCAGCTCTCGTAATCGCGTTGCCAGAGAGGCCATGAGCAATGTGAGCTGCAGTCTTCATGCTGCATGGAACTACTACCATTCCAGCGGTCTTCACTGAACCACTTGAGACTGGTGAGTCCAAGTCATGTTCCGAGAACGTCTGAGTGGCTAGCGCCATGAACTTCTGCAGATCCTCGTTCTCCTGTTTGATGACGTTCTTGGCTTCGTCGCTTATCAGAAGAAGCGTTTCATGTCCGCCGCGTTTCAGTTCTTCGAGCAGGCGTCTTGCATAGATCGATCCACTTGCTCCGGTCACCGCGACGACGAACAGCATGAAACAACCTTCCGTGGAATCCAACTGTCTTGTAGGAGATAGCGTGCGCTATATGGCTTGACATTGGCGAGAGTACTCTCGCTATAGCAAGCCCGAGAGATTAGAAAAAGGGAAAGGGGGCGGGAGAGCTAGTCTAGTACTCTTCTCCGCCAGGAGGCATACCTCCGCCAGGAGGCATACCTCCGCCCTTCGATGAGACGACGTCGTCGATTCGCAGAATCATGCAGGCTGCTTCGGTTGCTGAGCGGATAACCTGCTGCTTGGTTCGTAGAGGTTCGACCACGTTCTGCTTCAGCATGTCTTCGACTCTGCCAGCAATCGCATCAACGCCCATCCACATGTTCTCAGGCGACTCATGCTTTGCTCTCAGGTCGACCATGATGTCGATCGGGTCGAGCCCTGCGTTTGCTGCAAGTGCCATTGGGATGGATTCAAGGGCTTCTGCGAACGCTTCGATGCCAAGCTGTTCTCTTCCGCCGACCGTTTTTGCGTAGGTCTTCAGCTCTTTCGCTGCTTCTTCTTCGGATGCTCCGCCACCAGCTACTATCTTTCCGTCTTCCACAGCGTTTCTCACAACGCAGAGACCGTCATGTAGAGAACGTTCGGCCTCGTCGACAACGTGCTCAGATCCTCCGCGGAGAACTATCGTGACGGCTCGGGGGTCTTTGCATTCTCTTACGTAGATCAGTTTGTCGTCGCCGATCTTTACCTCTTCCACCAGTTTCGCTTCGCCCAGAGCTTCCGGCGAGAGATCCTTTGTGCTTGCAAGGATCTTTCCGCCAGAGGCCTTCGCGAGTTTCTCCATGTCACCGCTGCTTAGGTTCTTGACCGTTAGAATTCCCCGCTTCGCCAGGAAGTGTAGTGCAATGTCGTCTATGCCTTTTTCACACATGACAACATTGGCGCCTGATTTTGCGATCTGGTCCGCCATTTCTCTGAGCATTCGTTCCTCTTCGTCTAGGAACGTGTGCATCTGCTCTGGGCTCTCGATGTTGATCTTCGCGTCGAACTCGGTCTTCTCAATCTCAAGCTTCTGGTTGACCAGAGCGATCTTAGCGTTTCGAATCTGTTTCGGCATTTGGCTGTGGGAGACTTCTTTGTCGATCACAATACCCGCGACCAGTTCAGTCTCTTCGACGCTCTTTCCATGTTTCTTCACAATCTTGATCAGGTCGATGTCAGCCTTGATCTTCCCGTCTCGTTCTTCTTTGATCTGCTCCACTGCCTTGACCGCAAGCTTTGCGAAGAATTCTTTCTCCGCGGATATGTCCTTAGTTGACATCGCGGTTGCGGCGACTTGCCGGAGTCGCACTTCGTCCTTTGGATCCACGGTCAACGCAATCTTGCTCAAGAACTCAGTTGCTCTGTCAGCCGCTTTCTTGTACCCATCCACAATAACGGTCGGATGAACATCCAGGTCCAAGAGCTTCTCTGCCTTCGATAGAAGCTGACCAGCAAGAACTACTGCTGTGGTGGTTCCGTCGCCGACCTCGGTGTCTTGGGTCTTTGCGACCTCGACGAGCATCTTTGCAGCTGGATGCTGAACGTCGAGCTCCTTCATTATTGTGGCGCCGTCGTTAGTAATGACGACATCACCGATTCCGCTGACGAGCATCTTGTCCATTCCGCGAGGTCCAAGGGATGACGAGACGGTCTCCGCGACAACTTTAGCTGCCATTATGTTGTTTCGCTGAGCGTCTCTGCCAGTGGACCGCCCCGTTCCTTCCTTGAGGATGATTATGGGAATACTCCCGCCTGCTTGTGCCATTTCATTCACCTTATGCTCTAGTGAAACAAGAGCGCGTACAAGTCGTCATAATAAAGATTACGAGACTGGAGCCAGGTCTGCGATTGACGGTGCTCTTCGCCAGGGGAGTGCCTTCGCTTGTGGAAGGGGCATGGTGGATTGGGTGCATATTCGTCCTAAGCTGGATGATATTTGGCGTGGAGCCGTCGATAAGCAGCTGGCTCGCCATCATCGTGGGAATCTTGTCAACGATGATAGCGCTGATATCGGTTGGAGTCTTCTTCGCGAGTTTCTTCGTGCTTACTCGGGCTGCGGATCAGATGGCTTCAGCCCTCCAGGCTCCGATTAGATTCTTCTCAGGCGTGGCCTTTCCAGTCTCGGCGTTGCCTCAGCTCCTTCAGTTTGTTGCCTACATTCTGCCAGTGACCTACGGAAGAACTCAGTCAGGTACTATGGCCGGTCTTCACCTTCTTCTGTGGTCTAGCGTTTCCAGTTCAGATTCTTCCGTCTTGGGGACAAGCGATCGCTTACCTGATACCTTTGACCTACGGGGTCGACGCAACGAGAAGAGCACTCATCCTTGGCTTGGGATTCATGGATCCCGTCACGATGTGGGATCTGCTGATGCTGATAGTGGAGACTGTGATTCTGACGCCGTTGGGATTGATCATATACGCTCGACTTGAAGGAAGCGCGAAGAACGGGTGCGCTGGGAACGTACTGAATCTCGTTAGTATTGCGGCTCTATTCGGCTATCTGATGATCAGTGTCGGGCATTTTGCGTGGTGGCTGACCTTGTCTGAAACGCTTCCGAGCAGGAAGGCCCTGACCTGAGAGAGCCCGCGGCTTCCGAGGACCATGAGATCCGTCTTCTCATCGGCTGCTGCTCGGAGCAGTTCCTCCGCGGGCACGCCCTGCCTCAGTCGAGCCTCGACGGGTAGTCCTTGAGCTTTCACTTTCTCCTCTCCCTGCGTGAGAATCGTCTTTCCTTCTGTCTCAAGCTCGCGGACAATGGCTGTCCCGGCTAGTATCCCGGCCTCGGGAGGATTGATCGCGTATATCTGTCGCATCACGACATGAACCAGAACTAGTTGACTCTGGTACTTCTTCGCAAGATCGATGGCGAAATCCAATGCTCTTAGGGAATAGTCCGACCCGTCCAGACCTACCAGAATTCTAGAGAACAATGCTCTCTGAGATCAACTGCTGCAAGACAACCAAGATAAGAATTGTCCTGTGCACTCTCTCAGGAACCAGATGCTAGGATTTGCCGTCAAGAAGACGCACGAGCCCGGGAACCTCTAGGAAAGACCCGACGATGAAGTCCGGTTCCTCCTGTAGCAGTCTCGCAGCTGGAAACGGCCCCGTTGGAACAGCTACGCTCCTTATCGATGCGGCTTTGGCCGCCTTTATGTCGATGACCGCGTCTCCCACCAAGATTGCGTCCTCACGATCCACGTTAACCAGATTCAACGCCTTTAGCACAATTCCTGGGTCCGGTTTGAGCTCCTCGGCGTCATCTCTCGTAACCACACCATCGAAGATTCCATTCAATCCCAATCTATCGATGGTCCGCTCAGCCCCGATCCTTCCATTATTCGTCACTACGACTATCTTCTTCCTCATCTGCTTGAGCTCGTTCAAAGCCTCTCTGGCGCCGGGAGCCAACTGAACCTTTTCAGCCGCTCCGGCCTCGATCGTCTCAACTTCTTGGTAGATGCGGTTCTTGACCTCGTTGAGTCTGTCCTCGCTGATCGTTCCCTGCAACTCTTTCAACATCAGGTAGATGCTCATCTGGTCACTGAAGCTCGGACGCATGAGACCGGCTTCCTCCAACAGTTGCAGTGCAGTTCTTCGCATCCTCATGTAGTCAAGGTTGAACATGGTGAATGTCCCATCCATGTCAGTGAGTATAGCTTTCACCGTCAACCTTGACACCCATGCTTGTCTTGCCGACTTTCATGTGACGAGTCATCAAGACACGGTTCTTGGCTATTAGAACATCGACAGCAAACCGATTCAATCCCCTCTGGGTTCCGTATCGTGCATTGCCCGTTTTGGATAGATTACAGAGCCGTTTGGGCCTGTGCGGTTTATTCAGCCATGTCAATGGTCGCACTTGAGCGAGCCAGTGTTTGAGTTGGACGAGCGAGCGCACGAAATCTGTCTAGATATCTTTAACTTCGTCGATGACCAGCTCGATTGAATGGTTGACTAGAATGTTCTACATTGCACCTGGACCCTTAATGTGGGTGACCCCGCTTTCAGCATTTGCAACACCTGTTCCGCCTCAGGCATCATACTACACAGTCCCGACCTACTACGTTCCCCCGGCTGCACCTGTTGCGCCGGTAACATACGGTACACCATTAGCCTATGGTGCGCCGGTCGCATACGAGCCCTCATACTACACTCCTTCGCTTCCCCGAGGCGAGTATCGCGTCGGACGATGCCTCTGGATCTGTCAATAACTCAGCCTTCTGATTCCGAGGCTCTGCGAGACGTAACGGACAGCACGCCTTCTTTTTGGCACGGTCCCTAGATCGGAGTGAAGATGCTACGCTCTGACTCTTACCACGTGCGTACCGCTCTTGCCCTGCATTGCTTCTGCAAGCTTGCTCAGCTCAGCAATGATCGCTTCCTTGCCACCACTTTCAACGAACCTCATGGCAGCACTGATCTTCGGCGACATACTACCTTCTTTGAAGTGCCCTTCCTTCATGTATTGTTCAAGTTGCTGCAGCGTTGCTTCTTTGATCAGACTCTGCTTCGCTGTGCCGTAGTTCAGATATGCGCCATCAATGTCGGTCAGGATCACGAATACTGAGGCATCTATTAGTGTCGCGAGTCTCTGACCGGCCAGGTCTTTATCGATGACGGCCTCAATGCCACGCGCTTGAGTGCCCTCTTCCACGATTGGGATGCCCCCTCCACCACAGGCAACGACAACGAAACCATTGTCCACCAAGGCTCGTATCGCGAGTCTCTCAGCGATAATCTTCGGATCAGGAGAGGCGACTACTCGCCGATAGCCTCTGCCTGCGTCCTCTTTCACGACAAAATCAGGGTGCTGGGATCGAATCTTGTCCGCCTCTTCCTCCGTGTAGAACGGACCGACGGGTTTTGTGGGGTTCCTGAATGCTTCATCATCGGCATCGATGATTACTCTTGTAACAACGGTTATGACATACTTGTCCATGCCCCTTTTCTTCAGCTCGTTTCGGAGAGCCTGCTGGATCATGTAGCCGATGAAACCTTGCGTCTCGGATCCGCAGACATCCAAGGGAAACGGTGGAACGATGCTCTTTGCGGCTTCATGTCTCAGCAGCGTGGCTCCGACTTGCGGACCGTTTCCGTGAGTGATCACTACCTTGTACCCGTTCTGGACGAGGTCTGCTATTCGCTGAACGGTTTCACAGACGTTGCGGTACTGCTCTTCGAAGGTGCCTTTCTCGCCTCGTCTGAGAATGGCGTTGCCGCCTAGCGCGACAACCACTATGTCATTATTGGGCAAGCATGCTCGCACTCCGAGGGAGGCTCAGATTCAGTGAACACCGCTTATCAATGTTGCATCATCAGTGAAGCATTGTAGCGAGATCTGACAAACTTCTTTAGAGCGAGGTCTCTGTGCCCTCCACACGAGCATCATTAGGCGGATGAGAGGACATTGAGTGATCTTGCCGGGCGGGATCTGATAACTACTCAAGAGTGGAGTGTCGAAGAACTCGAATCAACACTACGGCTTGCACGCAGCTTTCGTGACAAGCATCGAAAGGATCGCGCTGTCCCGTTACTGAGGGACAAGACGTTCTTTGCATTGTTCTACGCCTCCTCAACTCGAACGCGAGCGGCCTTCGAAGCTGGAATGACATACCTCGGCGGTCACGCCCAGTACATTGATGCTTCAACAACTCGCCTCGGAGCCGGCGAAGCAGTTAGAGACGTAGCGAAGATGTACGAACGTTACGGTCACGGCTTGGGAGTCAGAATTCTTGACGAGATCATCGATTACGTCTACGGAAATGGAATCGCTGTCGTTAGAGAGTACGCGAAACATGCGAAGATCCCAGTCATCAACATGGCCTGTTGCACATACCACCCAACGCAAGGTCTTGCGGACTTGATGACACTCCGCAACGAATTCGGACCAAAGAAGCGGAAGAAGTACGTCATCATGTGGGCATACTCGAAGGGCTTCCGTGGCAGATGCAGTGTCCAAGAAGACGCTCTCATCGCATCCCGATTCGGATATGATGTCGTCTTAGCTCATCCTGAGGGATTCGAGATCGACGAGAAGATCATTGCGGCATCTTCAGAAAACGCGACTGCATCGGGTGGAACGTTTGCTGTCTCAAACGACCTCAAGACAGCGCTGGAGGGAGCCGACGCGATTTTTCCCAGGAACTGGGCGAGCAAGGGCCTACTGGAAGTCGGCGCAAGTAGATTCGGCAAGGAACAAGAATCAGAACTGCATGAGAAGTGCAGACACTGGTCATTGACAGAGCAGACGCTTGAGTTGGCTGACAAACGGGCGATCGTCATGCACGTCCTTCCGGTACTGAGAGGGGAAGAGGCCACCGATGCAGTAATGGATGGACCGCATTCTCGGATCTACCCGCAAGCCGACAATGGGTTGTACACGAAGATGGCTGTGCTTGCACTCACGATGGCATGCAAGAAGAAGAAACGCTAGACCTTCAGAAGAATCTGTCTGCCTCTATTTTGTCATCTTGAGGACTTTCTGCAAGGCCTCGATGTCCGGATCGATCAATGGTGCCTCTGCTGATCCGATCACGCTCAAGTCCTTCAGACCGCTACCAGTCACTTCTACGACGACAGAGTCGCCGCTCGCAATGATGCCCTGATTCTTCAGTCTGGTCAGCCCTGCTAGGGCGGTGACGCCTGAAGGCTCCCCGAATATTCCCTCGTTCTTCGCCAAGATCCACTGTGCTTCCAAGATCTCTTCGTTTGACACTTTGATGGCGGTGCCTGAGGACTCGTGCAGCGCTTTGAGAGCAACATCTCCGTCCCATGGGAAAGGATCCATCAGTCCTGTGGCAACGGAATCAGGATGTTCCCACGGAACTATGTTGCGCGGATCCATCTTCTGTTCGAATGCTCTGACGAGCGGTGCGCATCCGGTTGACTGAACAGCGACCATTCT
>JALHTB010000074.1 GCA_022865625.1 Candidatus Bathyarchaeota archaeon | reverse complement strand
TATACGATTAGCAGTTACGTTGCGACGGGCCACTCAATGAACCCTGATGAAGAGGACAAGATTGTTGAGGCAATGGAGCAACTGCGCATAAACTACAACCTCCGCCAGTGGAGAGTCTGCTCCCTGATCTGTGAATCACTTGCTGAGAAGTTCAGGTCTGTGGCTGATCAGGAGAACAAGTAGGGTAGGCAAGTCGAAGCGATTCCTCGTCTGAGCAAGCTACAGTGTCTTCAGTTTCTGATGAAAGTCCACAAGCGCCTTTGTCTTCGGATTGTCCAGGTTCAGGGTCAGTATCTTCATTCCGCGATCGTACTGATCGAACAGAACGAGCCCGTGCTTTACAAGCGGCTCAATGATCCTTGCCACAGTTGATGGCGAAACCTCTAGGAAACCTGCCAGAGTGGTTTGGTTGAAGACCTTCCCGGGGTTCTCAAGCAGGTGTTGAACAAGCCTCACTTGCGCTCGTGATTGAAAGATGTCTGCTAGCTGAGTCATCGAGATGATCCCTTGGCGGGCACGACTTTCGTTCCAATTCGCTTCCCACGCAAAGCCTTCTCAATGTTGGATGGATCGCGGCCGTCGATGATGGCGACTGGGATTCCGGATCTCTGTATGACCCCTAGCGAGAGCGGGTCCATGAGTGCATACTCGCCGGCGCGGAATCCCTGCGTCGAGAGAATCCTCATCAGCTCCCCGACAGAGACCTCATCCAGCCTCTTTGCCTTTGGGTCTTTGTGCGGATCGGCCGTGTAGACACCATCCACATCCGTTGCGTTGACTAGCAGTTCTGCACCGGTCGCCTCCGCCGCCAGCGCGGCGACGCCGTTCGTTGATTGTGCGGGCTGGAATCCACCCGTCACGACAACCAACCCAGATGTCACGTACGTAAGCAGGGCCTCCAAATGCTGAGGTATCTCCGGGAATGCTGCGCCTCTCAGCCCGGCCACAAGGAGCCTAGCATTGGCCCGTGAGACGTGAATGCCCACTTGATCGCAGATCGCCTCCGAAGCGCCCAGCTCCCTGGCAGCAGCGATATACTTGCGGGAGATCGGTCCGCCACCGGTCACAACTACTAGCTTGTTCTTTCGAGAGAATGTCCTGATGACTTCCACGTAGCGGCCGATCTTCGCTCCGGAGAGCTCCGGGTCAAATGCAAATCCGCCGAGCTTCAGAACAACCTTCGACATTTGTCAACCCAAGACGGTTCTGGCAAATGCCGTATGTATGACTTGTGTAGCGCACAGGCGAGCAACACTCCTCGTTTCTGCTTACTTTCAGCAATTCCGGTTTCCGCGCCACCTATAATAGCCAGACCTCCGAACGCATGAGGCTACAGGAGTGGAAACTAGTGTCTCTGGGCGACTCGGTCTCCCGCTTCAAACTGAAGCGGACTCTGGAGACGCTGGCTTCCAAGGAAGGAAGAGGGACTGAACTGATCAGCCTGTACGTTCCTCCCGACAGAAGGATACACGAGGTCATGAACAACCTCCGAGAGGAATATGGAACAGCATCAAACATCAAGTCCCGAGTTACCCGAAAGAACGTACAAGAAGCAATAGAGAAAGTACAGCAGAGATTGAAGCTCTTCAAGACTCCTCCGCCGAATGGTCTTGTGATATTCTGCGGGGCGATTCCTTATGGCGCTCCCGGGAACGAGAAGATGGAGATCTACACACTAGAACCGCCTGAGAAGATCAACGTGTACTTCTATCGTTGCGACAGCCACTTCCACCTAGAGCCTCTTTTCGACATGTTGCGTGAGAAGGACACGTATGGCGTTCTGGTTCTCGATTCGAGTGAAGCGATCCTTGGAACTTTGCGCGGTCAAAAGATGAACGTTCTCAAGGAGTTCACATCGGGGATAGCAGGAAAGCATCGCGCAGGAGGTCAGTCTGCTAGAAGGTTCGAGCGAATAAGAGAAGCAGCCATAAACGAGTACTTCAAGCGAGTCGGCCGGCATACGAATGAGATGCTGGGGCAGATCAGCGATCTTCGCGGCGTGATCATAGGAGGACCCGGTCCGACTAAGCACGATTTCGAGGAAGGCGAATACCTCAACTACGTACTCAAGCAGAAGATCATTGCAACCATTGACACGTCATACGTTTCTGAGACCGGCCTGGACGAGGTCGCCGATAGGAGTCAAGACCTCCTCAAAGGTGTCCGCTATGTGGAGGACAAAAAGATCGTTCAGAAGTTTCTCTACGAACTTGGCCACGACACTGGACTTGCGTCCTACGGGGAGACGCAGGTCAGAAAGCACCTCAACGCAGGCTTAGTGGACGTGCTGCTCCTTTCGGAGAAGTTGGATAGGCTCCATGTTTTCGTGAAATGCAAGACCTGCGGACATCTTGAAGACTCACTGCTTTCTCGCTCAGGACTCACGAAGTTCGAACAGGAACTGCTTCCGAAACCATGCACCAAGTGTGGCAACACGACCTTAGCGATCGATAACACCCAGAACCTTCTCGACGAGTTCGTGGAGATCGCCGAAAAGGGCTCAATCAACCTGCAGATGATCTCTACAGAGACTGATGAGGGCGTAATGCTGCTTGAATCCTTTGGCGGTATCGCTGCGATATTGAGATACAGACCGTCCGGATAATCGATAGGTGTCTTCCGATAGTACCAGACAGTGCGTGTGTCGGTCTAGAGGGCATACCTTACTTTCCGGAACTTCCCAGCCAATGCAACTACCCTCTTCTTCGCAACACGTGGAGCCTGTTGCCCGGATACAATCTCGCCGATGATCTCTCCGACTTCGTTCATGTCCTTCTCTCGCATTCCTCTGCGAGTCATCTCGCTTGTCCCTAGTCGGATTCCTCTGTCAACAATCACGTTTGCCTCCTGTAGTCTGTCAGGTATGTGTTCTCCATCTTTCAGTCGGTCCATGTCCAACAGGACCTGATGTGATGCCGTGTACCCGTAGTCTCTGCATCGTACCGGAACGCCAGCGCCGTCAAGTGCTTCAGCAAGCGCACGACTGTTCCGGATGACCTGATTGGCGTATTGTCGACCGAACTTCTTCATCTCGAGAAGTGCATATGCGAGTGCGGCGATTCGGTTCCAATGCGCGTTGTCCATGATGGCTGGAAAGATCGTCTGCTTGATCTTCTCTCCTTCTGGGCCGAAGGCCACGATTATTCCCCCCTGGGGACCGAAGAAGCTCTTGTGTGTCGAGCCAATCAGAATCCTTGCACCCTCGCGTAGAGGCTGCTGGAATGCTCCTCCTGCAATCAGCCCGAGAACATGTGAGCCGTCATAGGCTAGTGTTGCTCCCGTCTCAACGCATGCCTTGGCAATGGGTTCGACCGGGTGAGGAAAGAGGATAAAACTGGCGCCCAAGACGACCAGTCTTGGGGTCTTGTCGCTGATCAGTTCAGCCGTTTCTTCCGTCTTGATGTTCCACCGGTCCTTGTCGAATGGGAAATCGATGTTCTCGAGGCCATGTATCTTCGGGTAGCCAATTCTGGAGATTCCGGGGTATCCGCCGTAGTCTGTGCTCATTGTCATTATCCTGTCACCTGGGCGAGTAAATGTTGACAGTAGGGTCATGTCGGTGATGTGTCCGGACAGTGGCGTCACGTCGGCCCATTCTGACCCAAACACTTCGCAGGCAAGTTGCCTAGCCGTTTCTTCGACTTTGTCAGTGGACTCTGCTCCAAGGTAGAAGTGGTCAGGTGCCGTGTAGCGATGACCCAGGTCGCAACCCAAGATCCTGCGAACGGTGGGACTTGTAGCATTCTCGGAGGCTATGAGATTGAGACACTGCTCTGTTCTCCACCGCTCATGTTTCGCGACTGTGCGTTTCAAGTCCGCTGCCAATCAGGCTCCCTCATGTATTACCGTGATCGCACTATGCTGGTGAGACGCCCTACCTTCTTACAGGTGACCTAAAACGGTGTTCCCGAAGGTGCGTACAGCAACGAGCGTCCCCGGGAAAGCTGACGAACCTGAGAAGTGCTGTCAGTAGTCTTCCGGCTTAGATTCGTTTGTAGATCGCTTCTTCGCCTGTGCCCTGCTTGATTTCGGCTTCGATCTGTCTCAGCAGAAGTATGCGCTTGAACGTGGGCGGGTGTGTGGAAAACGCCTCATTCACTCCCGTCCAAGTTGATCGGGCTTCTTTCTCCATCGCGAGTTGGAGTTCTCTCTCATCAAGGACTCCATCGTGGTCCAGATCGTACTCACTTCGCCTCTCCAGGATGCCCTCGACTTCATTCTTGGCCAGAGCGGGGTCTGAGATGTAGAGTGCTCTGACACCTTGGACACTCTCGGGGCGAATCGAAAGCCCATAGGCGATCTTTGTAAGCGCACTCTCAAGGCTTCTCGGAGAGCCAGTCAAGTAGCCGGAGTAGACATCCGCGAAGTGCTCTCTAAGCCGGCTTAGCCTGAGAACGAGAAGTTGAGCGATAAAGTATACAGCAAGTGCGACAACCCCTGCGAGAGCGAGGTATCCTGCGCTCTTGTCTCGGTCACGTGAACCCGTGCCCATGAACATGGTGCTTCTGGCAATCATGTAGGCGAGCAGAGGTATCGCGGAAAGAACGGTCATCACTATGGAATCACGGTGCTTTATGTGTCCCAGCTCGTGAGCGATCACGCCTCTGACTTCATCCTCATTGAGTTGCCTGAGCAGGCCCTCATGCACGGCGAGCGTCATGTTTGAAGATGAATTCCCGAACACGAAAGCATTTGGTGCTGGACTTGGAACTATGGCAAGCTTGGGCATTGCAACGCTGCTGCTGGTGGCAAGCTCTTTGACGGTGTTCTCGAGCCAGGGGTATTGTCCGGGCTGAAGATACTGAAGTCTCGTCGACCATGCGACGATCGACGGACTAATCAAGAACTGAATACCCAAGAAGATCAACGCAAGCACAAACGAACCTAGAAGCGTGGCAAAAGGAGAGAGATTCATGTCGGTTGCTGCGCTGTAGAGTAGCGATACTGCCCCAAGGAACCCGACAAAGACTACCAGTGTCACGATGATTGTAGCCAGCATCGTTGTCCGAAGCTGAGTCAAGCTTGCCATCCATCTCACGTGCGGGGCATAGGCTTGACAGATCATCAACTAAAACCTAACGCTGCATGGAAAGCAAGCAAGTGACCGTGTGCTTGTGAGCATCCATTGGTTGGTTGTTCCGATTCGTGCCTCATGAAATGGGATGCCTTTCCTACTTGACAACAGGCTCGCACAGGGAGCGATTGGGGTCGAGTTCACCATTCTACTTTCTACGTTTCCCAAAGTAGAATGCTGCTGCGGGAATAACCATCACGACTGCGATGCTTACCGCCACCAGCAATTGAGCGCTTGGCAATCCAGTCGTGGATTGTTGTGATGTTGTGGTCGGATTCTCGATTTCAAGAATGCTCGTGACCTCACTCGCTGATATCGTCGTTGCATTGCCGGTTACGGTCGCGGCGGGGGTCATCGGAACAACTCTGGCCTCGGAGAGCCTCAGAGCGATGAGCGCGGTCAGCTTCGCCGTCTCGAGCAGATTGCTCTTCGATACATGATTGGCATCGTCAGCTGGTGTATGATAGGCGTCATCTGGCCAATAGATGAACATCATGCTCTGCACATTCTTCTCCATGAAGGGCACGTGATCGCTTCCTCCGGACACTCCTTCGATGTCGAGGGAGATGCCAAGCTCCTTCGCGCTTTCTGTCATGGCCGAACCGAGGGGTCCGTGAGTTGTGGAGATCTCAGCGAGCAATGACTGCCCGTATCCGACCATGTCCAAATTGAGATAGGCGATCGTCCCTTCGAGTGGAAAATAGGGATGACTCACATATGCATAGGCGCCATAGAATCCTTCCTCCTCACCGCTCCAAGCCGCAAAGAGTACCGACCACCTCGGCCTTGCAGAGAATGAGAAGACTCGGACGACTTCTAGCATGACTGCGACACCTGAGGCGTCGTCGTTCGCTCCGTAATAGATGCTTCCGTCTACATCCTTTCCCCAGTGATCGTAGTGTGCTCCTACGATCACGACACGCCTTGAAGCCTCAAGGTCGGAACCTGGGATGAATGCAAGCACGTTGTACGCCGATGCATACTCTGTGAACGTCACCTTCACTGAGACGTGAAGCTGATTGCCTGTCGCAAAGGATTGTGGCGTTGGGCCCTGGTTGATCTTCTGTTGGACCGATGACACTGTGAAACCACTGTCTCTGAGCAGAGTATTGGCGAGCTCTTGGCTGCTTCCTAGTATCGTGAGCTTTGTGAAGACCGTCCAGCAGCACCCGCATCTCCGTCTCTCCACATAATGCGACGTAGGTTCAGTCGGATTGTCGACCAATATCAGACCTGCGGCACCATGCCTGAGTGCATTCTTTGCTTTCGAATATGGAGACTCATAGCCATCTTGCTCGGATTGAATCGAGGGCGGTGTTCCTAAGATGACTACCACAATCTTGCCGCGAGCAGAGATGCCTGCGTAATCGTCGTAGCTTGAATCATCTGCCGTTATCCCGTAGCCGGCGAACACGACCTCTGTGGAATAGTCTCCTCCGCCGCTTCCCGGAATCACGTTGAAGTCCTTCCTGTATCCGAAAGCGCTCAAGACAGTGCCGTTGCTGTCAGTGAGGGTGAGGCTTGGTGTCTGGACGAGATCCCACAGGGGCATTGTGAATTTGGTCTTGTAGGATCCACCTGTGCCTGCGGGTTTTAGGCCGATTGAGCTGAAGTAATCGGTAATGTAGTCGGATGCGCGGTCAGCGCCTTGGGTGCCCGCCCTTCTACCCTCAAAACTGTCTCTTGCCAGTTGTTCAACGAGCTTCCAAGCCCCGCTCGCGTCAAGTTGACTCAACAGGGAAAGGTAGCTGGATTCCACATTGCCCCTTGGAATCGGAACTAGAACGGATGTGGTTGCAAGGACTATCACTATCCAAGGCACCAGACGGCGAATGCGTACTGACACTAGCTCCACAGCGCAACCCTCCGCGTGGTGTGTGCCTGTTGTACGCTGTGGGGTCTTGAATCCAACTATGCTTCTCCTCTTCCAGTCCGTTTTGTACCTCGGCAAGTCTGGCAATCGCGCTTGATGTCTGCTGCACCGACAAGTCTCGATTGTTACTGGTTGCGAGTCTCGTCAGCTAGTGCTTGGATGAGTTTTGCGTGTTTTTCCTCGTCAGCCATGATCTTTCCCAAGGTATCGGAGACGCCCCTGAGCATTTGCGCGTGTCTTCTTGAATCTGCCACAATACTCTCCAAGACACGTTTCACATGTGGGTCGTCTGTACTGGCGACT
>JALHTB010000073.1 GCA_022865625.1 Candidatus Bathyarchaeota archaeon | reverse complement strand
CTTTCCGCCTGAGAACAGCACCAGATCAGCGCCCATCTGGAGGTACCTGCCTAGGTTCTCTGTTGGAGGTATCTCTGCTGCCGCATCGACTATCACAGGAATTCTGCGTTCATGAGATACTTCCAAAACGCGGTCTAACGACAGAACCCCCTCTTGTGGATCAAAGACGAAATAGACAACAGCGGCGGTGCTTTCGTTAATAGCTTCTTTCAGCTCTTGAGGTGTTGTTCTCTTATCGTCTCCGATCTCGACTATCTTGGCTCCTGAAAGTTCAATGCAATGGTCAAACGTGTTGCGGTGGAGTCTCTGTACGATAATTTCGTTTCTCATGCCTTCTGTCTTGGGAAGTCGAAGCATCATCTCCGTGTCGCCTTCAGTCATGCACGCAGCTACGGAGATGACGAGACTGGCAGCCGTGCCGTTAGTGATATAGGCCGCTTCAGCTCCAACGAGGTTGGCTATGAGATTCCCCGCTTTTGTGTGCAGTTCAGTCATGTCCACGTGGATCTTGGAGGCTTCTCTCCATGCTTGCACGATGTCCTCGTGAATCACGGATCCGCCAAGCGCGGTGAGTGTTCCACAGGCGTTGATGACTGGTTTCACACCCAAGTCTTCAAGGATCTTGGTGCGCTCGTCTCTACTCATTGTCAGAAGCTCCCGACTTCGACTTCAATCATTCCAATGCGAGGTGAAAGAGCAGGATGTCTAGGTTCGTCTGAGCTTTTCTATTGTCTCGATGTAGTGCACGAGGCTTCCCAGTGACATCTCCGGAGGGAGACCTCCTCCACAGTTCAGTATCAGCCCGTATGGGCCTGCGTCTCTGATGACCTGTTGGATGTGTTGGTCGATTTCTCGAGGAGTCATCCTGCCGATATCTCTCGTTATTCCACCCATCAGTGTTATCCTATCTCCATATTTTGTCTTCAGTTCTGACAGTTTCATGTTGTCAGCAGGCTCAAGAGGGTCGACAGAGTCGAATCCGACATCAACGAATTCTCCTATAAGAGACATCACGTTTCCATCTGAATGCAGGGACACTGTCACTCCCTTCTTGTGCAAGCGTTCAACGACCTGCTTGTGCCATGGCTTGTAGATGCTCCTGTATTTCTCAACGCTAAGGAATGGGTACGCTCGTTCTCCTAGATCATCCGTGACCCAGATCCCGTCCACTACGGACTGATCAACAACTCGCTCAGCTAGATCCATCATGGGCTTGAAAGAAACTTCAATCATACTTGTTATGAACTCTGGATCTCTGGCGAGGTCTTTCATGTACGGGATTAGTCCTCGAAGGAACATCCACGGAGTCTCAAAGGGCCCCTTTATCTCAGCCAGTATGAAGTATCCGCGCTCGTGCAATGCTTTCGCCAGTTCACCCAGAGCATGAATCTTCTCGTCAAACTGGGCAAGGTCAATTGGTTCAATCGATTTCAGATCGTTTTTGGTCCGCACTGGGCTGTACAGAGTCTTGGCGAAGTATGGTCTTTTGCGCCAATACTGTAGTCCGCCGAAGGGATTCCTTGCTATAATGTAATCGACTCCTTCATGCAGTCTGTCGCAGAATATGTCGAAACATCCCGGGAAGCCAGCTATCGGGAGATTGATGATGTCGGTATGGAGGAGGTTCGCTTGGAAAGTCGCTTGCGTCAAGGCGTCTGCTTCAAAGAACTTCTCCCCGAGGAATCTTGATTGCGACTCGATTGAGTTGAAGTCAACCCAGTGGGGGATCCGATCAACCGGCTCGCGTTCAAGGGCTCGCAGGACCCTTTCTCTTGAGTTCAAATATCAACACTTCTCGCGGAAAGATCAACTGTCGGATGTATGTTCTGTTCGGTGACTTGAATCTCTAGATGCTCTCCCATTTTCGTGACTTGACCGAGCGGTACGCAGCGTCCACGATCTTGTTGACAATCAAGCCGTCTTCGTATGTTTCGCGTGGTTGTTTTCCTTCACAGATGCAGGAGACGAAGTGTCTGAGTTCGTTCGGGAAGCCGTATGCTTCCACCTCGTTCCATGTGGGAAACATCCACCCCTTCTTCGTCTCGGCTTTCTCGACGATCTCTCCGACCCTTTCCTCAGAGGCCACCGTGAACATCTGAAGCCCGGTTCCTCTGGTCGCGTCGAGAAAGATGGCTCCCTCGCTTCCGTACATTTCGATTCTTAGATCGAATCCTCCGTGGGCAGCCCAACTGTTCTCCGCTTGCGTGAGTTCAGAGCCTTCGTGGTTGACCATGACGACGCTGTTCTCCTCGGCTCTTGTGTCGTGGACGAATGTGGAGGTCCAAGCGCATGCTGAGATGGGCTTCTTCCCGATCAAGTACCTTGCAACCTCGATGCTGTGGCAGCCCATGTCCATAAGCACGCCGCCGCCGGCGAGTTCCGGATCCCAGAACCACTTGGAGTGTGGGCCAAAGTGTGCTTCTCTTGATCTCACCCAGAAGACCTTCCCGAGAGCACCTTTGGTGATGAAGTCTTTCGCTTTCACAACCTGAGGCATGAAGACCTGATTCTCGGCGTAGCAATGAACCACCCCGTATCGTCTCACAAGCGCGAGCATCTCTTCAGCTTCCGTGACGTTTCGAGCTAGAGGTTTCTCGCAGATCACATGCTTGTGGTTCTCAGAGGCCGCGCGTGTGGCCTGCAGATGCAAGAAGTTGGGGAGTCCTATGTCCACGACTTCGACATCTGGATCGGCACACAGCTTCTCGATTCCATCTTCTCCATAGTATCGCTTCTTGATGTCCCATTTGTTGGCAAACGGTTCAACCTCCTGCTTGGTGGCTGCACAAGCAGCGACAACTTCCACATCCGGGATGGCTCGGAATGCCGGCACGTGATAGACGTTATGAATGAAACCGCACCCGATCAAGCCAACATTGACCTTCTTCATTGCTGTGGCTCATCGATCGTATTGAGGCGACGTTTCGCATATATGAGTGACGAGATCGAACAGACTGACCGTTAGACGAATTGATGCTTCAGCGAAATCTGACCGCAATGTAAATGAGAGGAAACAGTACAATCTCGTGATCAGGATAGCCGGATGCGCAGGGCTGATGGTAATCATGGCACGTAAGCCAGGAGAAGGCAACTATTCTGAAGATGAGATCGAGCAGATTCTCGGGATGGAAGCACCAGAAGCCAAGTTTGCTCTGAAAGAGATACGAAAGACGATCAAAGAGGATCCGCTCCTGGTTGCGGGATTGGTCTTCGCATTCGGTATGCTCCTCGGCGTAAGCCTTGCTCGAGGTCACAAGAAG
>JALHTB010000072.1 GCA_022865625.1 Candidatus Bathyarchaeota archaeon | reverse complement strand
CTCGGGATGGAAGCACCAGAAGCCAAGTTTGCTCTGAAAGAGATACGAAAGACGATCAAAGAGGATCCGCTCCTGGTTGCGGGATTGGTCTTCGCATTCGGTATGCTCCTCGGCGTAAGCCTTGCTCGAGGTCACAAGAAGTAGCGATCAAACAGACCACCCAATCCAGCCGCTATGTTCTTATCCACAGAAGCCAAACGCAATCTTTGGCGGGCAACTTGGCGAAGGACAAAGAATCTGAAGAAGTGAAAGCAGTCGAAGAGGATTTCAAGGTTCTTAGAAGAGATCTCGACATACGACTAGCAGAAGTGCGTGATCAGCTGAAGGATCTTCAGCAGAAGGCCGCGAAGACAGTCGTGGAGCGCCCAATGTTGGCGTTGGGAGTTGCCTTCGTGGTGGGAATGGCTTTCGGTATTGCTCTGTCCGGGTCCAGAGACTAGGCGGAACTCATGCCTGAAGATGAGAAATCCTCGATATTCGAGGTATTGCTAAGGGCAGTCGCTCAACGTGCTCTCGGCTTTCTTAACCGGTACGTTGACCGAGCTGTCAAACGGGCACTCCGCATGGCCGGCCTGTACATGGCAGGCTTGGTGATCGCGCTTATTGGCATCATCTTTCTTGCAACAGGGATCGTGAAGTGGCTCGCGATGGTGATCCCAAGTTGGCTGGCCTGGACCATAGTAGGCATCGTGCTTCTGCTCTGGGGTATGGTCCTGACACTGGCAACGTTTGCTGCCTCGAAAAGCTAGACTCCGCAAGTCCAGCCTGCCCGCAACGCCCGATTGGTCAAGAGGCCTTCTTCTCTTGTCAGGTGGCCGACAGCAGATTGATGAAATAATCCTGCACAATTCTCAAGAGTGATCAGCACAGGCAACTGATCGCTTCGAACTCTCCTTTCGGACTCTTTTTATTTGCATGATGGCTTCTCATCGGCACGCGGGGTCGTGGGCTAGACGCCACTTTGCGTAGTGGCGGGCTCACCTGGTCTACGCTTCGCGGCTTGGGAGGTTCAGTCGAACCCGGGAGCCCGCGAGGTCGTGGGTTCAAATCCCACCGACCCCACCACATTATTCCCTTGAAATGACGTCTTCGGATCAGTGCGTGCCTTCACACGCAAAACTAGTTAGTCTCTCGAGCCGATTGGATCTCACGAGGAACGTGTCTTCACACTTTGCCGCTCCCGCATTGGGGATGGAAAGCATTCCACTCGAGAGTTGCCAGATGGTTGTGTTTATCTGCCGAATTGTGCCCTATCTGATCCAACTGCCGGTCATATTGGCTGAGCTCTTGGCTGGTCCATGCGTAGGTGCTGTTGCAGGATTGCTAGGTGCGTTTCTGACTTGATATCAGGTTGGAATCCCGTTCATCGTTGGCGGCAACGCGATCTTGGGAGGTCTAGTTGGGTATTTGTCTTTCAAGGGATTTCGGCCTCTGTCCGCATCGATCGTTGCGCTTGCTGTCGAATTGCCTTATGTGGCAGTGACGGATCTTCTCTATCTCCAACGGCCAGTAGTCCAGATTGTGCTCTTGACACTCTCCGCGACTGAAGTCGGGAGATTCATGCTTCCACTCTGATCCTCTGTTGGGTGGGCATTCCGTTGTTGCGGTTCCACCTGCATCCATCCCATCGTAGAAGCATAGGCCAAACCATTGGCCTG
This sequence comes from Candidatus Bathyarchaeota archaeon, assembly GCA_022865625.1. The sequence goes on along the minus strand of JALHTB010000072.1, from coordinate 2,214 downwards.
ACAGCGTACCCGCCGCAGCGAGCCGCCATATTCACGACACCATCTCTTACTCGAACCTGCCCCGCCTATTTCGGTTGAGAGCCTTATTCGAGCCTTCGGACATCTCAACCACATCTGAGCCTACTGTCCCTTCCGGGATTGTCTCATTCGGCCCAGCAGATCCGGTGTGTGCCAGACATTTAAGCTGCAAGGGCTCGCTTACTCCACGACCAAAAGTCGGGAGCTTGCGCTCGCCCCATTATGGTCAAACGACAAATGACTAACCAATAAGACCCACCGCCTGTGAGCGGTTACCACCCTAGCGTTGTGACGGTACGTGAGAAACCGGCGGAGTCCTTGGTTTGACCCTGGATTAGGGTATTGTTTTGATTCCTGCTTTCTTGAAGTGGCTGTCAAACGTGAATGCAGCTTGTAATCCCAGAGACTTCATCAAAACAAATGATGTGCAGTCCGTGAAACTTGCGTCGCGCATGTTTCTGAACAGCTTCCAAGAGGCTTCAAAAGTCGATTCGTCGACACGCAACATCATCGTACGTGGAGACGCCCTTAGCGCTTCCCCCACCTCAATTGCTAGGTCGTGTTTGCGAAGAACGCACTCCACAACAGTGACTGTCTCGTCAAAGACGTAGTCTGAAATGAAGAACTTGGTTACAGGCACCTCACCTGTTAGGAATCTGTTCATGACTTGGCTGGCAGCGTCATGAGAGCTGTCGTCCTTGTTGTAGTAGGCAACCAATGCAGAGGTGTCAAGAAAGATCTTCACTTGCGACGCCTGCCGTACAAGGCCTCGTCAAGCTTCGAAGAGTCGGTTTTCACTCCCGTTCTTGCAGGCTTGAGCTTGAACAGCGGGTCTTCTTCCAGCGGCGTCTGAAGCCCGATCCAGCTCTCAATCGCCTCCCTAACAGCTTCTTTGATAGTCATCCTCCGTTTCCTCACGATGCTCTCCAGAATGCCGTACTCTGACGCATCAACTTCGGTTTGGACAACCTTACCCATAATGGACCCGCACATGCAGAGATTACATGTCCTGCACATTTAACTCTTACATGGCATGCGCTGTGCATTGCCATTATGGCATAGTTATCTTGTCCTCTTCTCTTTGAGCCTGCATACGAACCCGCTATGGCTCTACACAATTGAGCAACTCAAGAGTAAACTCCGCAGAGAAGGCAAGGTATAGCGTTGTATCCACGAAGCTTCTAAGGGGATTCACGCTTGCCAAATCCAGAAAGTGGAGAATGGCAAGCTGGCCTCGTTTAAAGACCCAGATGGAAACGAGATTCACCTCTGGCAATATGATTTCGGCCACAATCGAGCGCCGTGATCTGAACCGTCGGTAGAAGACGTTGACTTGTATGCGCATCAGCTGACCCGACAACGAGTCGGGAGAGAAATCCTCTAGCAACCGCTCACACGGTATCCCAACTGAACAACGCGAGACCCGTCACGGCCAGGAAAATCATCAAGCGTCTGAACAGTTGGACTTCCAAACGACAAGGCAACGGGGCAGTCACATCATTCCGAAGCATCCTCGCACAGAATTGTGGGCAAAATCAGAATTCTAATACGTGTCACGAAGGAGAAGGTCGATGGACAAGGCAGTTCTCACATGCCTAGATGATGGGCCTATCGAGCTGGAAGATCATGGCGGCTACCGTGAATGTGAGAGACCGGAAGAATAGTGGTCCCAACCGGTCGCTGGCAAAATGGAAGTTACGGCATCACATCAGGCCAGGCGATATAGGATATCTGACCCATCTTCACGGCATCACATACGCAAAAGAATACGGCTACGACCAAACATTCGAAGCATATGTTGCTGATGGGCTTGCGGAATTCATTCGATCCTTTAGTCCTGACAAGGATCAGATTTGGCTCGCAGAGACAAACCATCAGATCGTTGGGTCCGTCGCCATTGTTGGGCATTCAAAGGTGGCGGCTCAACTTCGCTGGTTCTTCGTCCACTCCAAATATCGGGGAATCGGTATCGGGAGAAGATTGCTCAATGAAGCGCTTCACTTCTGCAAGGAACGCAAGTACAGAACCGTGTTCCTTTGGACAACAAGTGAACTGAGCAGAGCTCAGCACCTCTACACAGGCGCTGGCTTCGAGAGAACCCAGAAGAAAACGCACCGAATTTGGGGGAGAACGATGACGGAAGAAAGGTATGATCTCGATTTGCGAACCCGGTGATCTGGCGGGCCCGCGGGGATT
>JALHTB010000010.1 GCA_022865625.1 Candidatus Bathyarchaeota archaeon | reverse complement strand
TTGGGAGACGTGATATGATTCAATACTCGGTCTCTTGGAGTCCACTTTGTCTATGAAGTCCTCTTTGTCCAATGACACCAAGATTGCGCGATTGTCTAACGCCGTCTTGAGATACATCGCATCTATGGCATAGATGCCATACTCGGAGCAGAGAGCGTACGCTGAGATGCAGAAAGCTCTGTTACAATTGGCGAGGAGGCTTGGATCGATGATTAGGTCAAGCTGCCTCTTTGCGTTGTCGGCTACTTCTGCTCCAACTCTTCTTGCTAGTGTTCCGCAGACTTCTTGGTAGACGATACTGGGTTCTGACAGGATGAACTGGCCTGGAACCTTGCTGATTATCTCTGCGCATCGGTCGCTGTGAGATTCGTCCTCTTTCAAAGCGGCTATCATGACGTTCGAATCTAGGGTCAAGGTACGACTATGCTGTGTGATGGGCCCTCGACCTTCTTGTTTCCTCAAGCACGTCGGGATGACCTGTCCATCTGTCTGAGACAACGTTTCGAAGCTTCAGGAACTCCTGTACCCCAGTTCTTATCTCGCTCAGTTTCTCTTCGCCGAACGAGATCGTCCTCTCGGACTCGACAAGCTTGGCTAGAAGTTCCGCCCATGTTCTACACCCTAGCTCGGCCTTGAGCCTCTTGAGCTCCCTTAGGAGGCCGTCGGGCAGATTCTTAACGAGGATCGTTGCCAAGGTCATCAAGAATATCTGGATAGGCCAGAATAATAAGATTATCTCCTATAGCAGAACTCTTCGAGCATGGCCAGAGATTTGCACAAACAGGACACGTTACCAAGCAGTAGATCCTCAAGGCCGCGAGAGATACTAGGCGTGGGCGCTGATTCGAGTTACGCTGGCCACAAATGTCCTAGTCCAAGGCCATTTCCATGACAGCAATGAACGAGCGGTCCTTCAGGCTGCCATGAAGGGGAGTGTGCGGCGTTTTCTTGGATACGAAAAGACCGTTGCCCCAGGATACCCAATGCTCACTCTATCAGACCAGTGCGCATGCCATCCGGTTCCTCGGGCTCAGCCGATCCCAAGGTGAATGTGACTTTCGACTATTTGGATGGTTTACCTCCACGTCCGTCCCGTCTCGCTCACGAGCCCGCTCATTGTTATGGATACGAGATTCGTGGTTCCTGTGTATGATCCCGAACCTGAGCCAGACCAAGAAGACGAAGCGTAGCCAGAGTCCGCTGTTGCTGGAGGAGAACTGGCTCTGCCGGTCAGCAAACACGAGGATATGGGTCGGGACTAACGCTAGGTTCGAGCCCAGAGAACATGTACCCATTGGCAAATCGAGCGCCTCACAGAAGGATTCTCTGAAGAAAGTCAGCGGCAAAAGCAAGTCTGTGTCCTAGATACTTTCTGATGAGGTTGATGTCTTCCTCCCGTGCGACTCTGAGCAGGCGCAACATCCCGAGATAGGCTATGCCTCCGAGAAGCGCGTATACTGGAAGCAGGAACTTGTTGTAGAATAGAATCTCCACCATCAAAACGACCGCGGCCATAACAATCCCCGCCACAAGACTCTTCGATATTGCCTCAACGTCCAGCTGGAGCGTCAACCTCCTTCCAAGGACGAGGAAAGTGGATGTAGTTACTAGTACCATGGCGAGTGCGCGAGCGATCGCTGCGCCAACCATCCCCAAGAAAGGCAGCAGTATCGACGCCAGAATAAGACTGACAACCACAGAGGCAACTGTGATCGCTGAGGTTACACGTGTCTGTCCTAGGGCGAGGAGCATCGGCGTCAGGATTGCTCCAACGAGCGTGAAAGCAAATGCTCCCGCCAGTATCATGAGCGGTTCTGTGCCTTCGAGGTAGGCTTGGCCGACGAAGAGGGTCAACGCGGGCTTGGCAGCGGCCAAGAGCCCAAGGGCGAGCGGGACTCCAACTAGGCTCACGTAGCGTGAGGCCCTCAGAATGGCTTGGCTTAGAGCCTGGCGTTGAGGGTGGCTTTGCATGGCCGAGTACGCGGGAAAGAGTGCAGCCGTCATCGCACCTGGTATTCCCACTAGAACGCTGAATGCTGTTATGGTTGCATTGTATACCCCAAGCGTCGCAAGTGGAACAAAGATCAACAGCAGTGCACGATCGAACCATGAGCTGGCAAACGTCGCAGCATTGCTGACCGAAAGAGGCCACGAGAATCCTAAGAGTTTGGTCAGAGGGAATCCAAACCTTGGCCTGCCCAACGCCCTTGAGATGTAAGCAGAGTAGATCGATGCCGCAACAGAATCGGCGATCACCCAAGCAATGACAAGGCCGAGAAAATCCTGCAAGAAGACGATTAGGACGATTATCAGTGACTGCCGCACTAGCGTGTTGATGATACCGATCATGGCTGTTTCTTTGAATCTCTGTAGGCCGAGCATCGTGCCAGTCAGGACAGGTAGCGCTCCAGCATAGAGCACGATGTCGAGCCCCAAGACCTGGAAGAAGATCGCGTGTGTCTGGTCACCCAGCAGTTCAGATGCCATGACTCTCGCTCCAAGGAAGACTACAAGCGCGATCAGAGTCGCGGAGAGAAGAGTCAAGCGCATAGCCTGATAGAAGACCGATGCTGCAATGTGCTTGCCACCTGACTCCGAGTTCTCTGAGATGAACTTTGTCACAGCCTGTTGAAGCGCCAGGGTTGCGATTAGTTGACAGAATCCGTTCACAAGGAGGAGGACAGCCATTATGCCCATCTCCTCGGTTGTTATAATTCGGGCAATGATGGCGAAGGATACGGCCATCGCGGCGCTAGCTGTGATGTTCTGGATTATGATGTAGGATGCACCGCGAGCCACATGAACCGCATCTGACGAATGCAATGTTCATTCTCCAATGGCATGCTGGCCTGATTTCCTCTCAGATCCAGTTTCTGCTAGAGCAACTTCCAAGGACTCGCCTCGCCAAGATCACTCACGTCCCACAGGCAAACCAGTCAATAGTCGCGGATATACAGCCAAGAATGGCCACCCCTCGCCACGAACTCACAAGTCTCTCCATTTCTTGGTGTAGAAGCCATGATGATCTATCTTCGATCTAAGAAGCTTCAACTGGTCCGCGGTTGGAGGTTCCGTTGTCGGTACTTCTCTTGGTATCATGATCTCGAAGCCGGTGTTCTCTTTGACTTGTGATACTGAAACACCGCGGTGAATTGACTCAAGTCGCATCATCTTAGTCTCGTGGTCGAATCCCAGGACGGCCAGATCTGTTATGACTTTGGAAGGCCCCCCCACTCCTAGTCCAGCTTCCTTTCGACCCTCAGGTCCGTGTAGGTAGCCGGGACTGGTAATGTACGAGACTCTTTCCGGCAGTCTACGCTTCTCGTGGGGAATCAGGATTACGATTCGCTTTGAGTGTGAAGCAGCGTCATTTCCTCCTCCGCTTCCTGGAAGCCTGACACTGGGCCTACGGTAGTTCCCTATGACGGTGGAGTTGATGTTCCCATACTTGTCGACTTCAGCAGCTCCTAGTAAGCTAATGTCTACGTAGCCTCGTTGAAGGATGCTCAGGGCGTAGAAAAGGCCGCAACTTTGCGCGCACCTGTATGACACTCTGGGATCGGCAATACCTAGAGGCGTGCCTATTGGGATCGAATCAACAATCCCGGATTCGAAGAGTATCCTCGCCTTCGGCGCGTGGGTTGTCTTAGCCAAGTAAGCTGCCGCCATCGGAACACCCACCCCGACAAATACCACATCATCATCGAGAATCTCCCGCGCTGCAGCCACAATCATCTGTTCCTTCGTCGTGAGATCTTTTGCGTAGATTCTTGGCATATGTTACGCTCCGTCTTATGAGGCTCTAGCAGGGAGGTTGGTTCGAAGCTTCAGAAGTCTCTTTGATCCCCCTATGCGCTTGAGGTAGTCACGCTGGCTATTGACGCCGTACACAAATTGGTCAAGATACATTCCGAATTTCTTCTCATCCTTCGACTGTTCGAAGGCATATTCGAGGTGGTCAATATCATAGTCGTAGTGAGCGTACAAGGAGGTTGGGTGAGCCCCATAGGGCACCTCCACAATCGCATCCACGATGAAGGATGGAATGATGGTCAGTTCAGGTCTTCTCATGGTGACATTCTTGCTAACGATCTTCTCTACGGTGACAATTACTTTGCTTGACGCCCTTGATTGTTCGCTGGCCAACGCTGTGGGCCCGAGCATTTGCACATTGCCCTCTTTGTCAGCGTGCTGAGCATGAATCACAGCCACGTCGGGCTTCAAAGCTGGAACTAGAACAACTTTCTCGCCGGTGAAAGGGCATTCAATTATCCGGAACTTCTTTCCCTCCTCAAGCCACGAATGGCGGAGCATGTCGGATCCCAACATGGACTTGGTAGGCAGGAAGGGCACGCCTATGGCTCCAGCCATGAACCTACAAGCAACTGCAAAGTAGCTGTAGTCTTCTACTACCAAGTCTCCGCTCTCCACTGCTCGCCGGAGTGCCGGAGCAACACCTCCTATCTCCGATGCGTCTGCGACAATCAGCATCCTATCCACACATCCTGCTCCTACCAGCAAGTTGTTGACGTGCCAGGCCCCCGAGCCGGCGATCTCAAGTTTCCTCTTCCTCTGTCTGATTATCTCGTGTGCCATGGCAACTGGGTGCGCACTCAGGCTGATGCCGCTGAAGGTCACAGTGTCACCGTCATTGATGAGCCTCGCAGCCTCGGCAAGCGTTTTGATCTTTTCAGATTCTCTCGGGTTCATCTTCTTGAGTACCAACATACAAGTTTCTGAGTCGGTCATCAGTCGAGAGCTCCTCGGGTCTTCCTTCAAACCTCTTTCGTCCCAACGCCAGAACATAGGCGTAACGTGCAGCGCTCAGAGCTTTACGCACGTTCTGTTCGACAATCAAAATCGAAGAGCCGCCACTGTTTATCTTGGCTATCTTTTGGTACAAGAAATCGGTCACCTTAGGAGCTAAGCCAAGCGACGGTTCGTCAAGGAGCATAATCTTCGGATCAGACATCAAAGCTCTGGCAATGCAAAGCATCGCGAGCTCGCCCCCGCTGAGCTTGTTTGCGAGGTCTGTTTGCCGAGCCTCGAGTACTGGAAACAGGTCGTAAGCTTGCCTGACTCGTTCCTGAACCTGCTTCCGATCCCTGAGTATGTATCCGCCCATCTGAAGGTTCTCTGAGACGGTCATCATCGGGAAGGCTGTTCTACCTTGGGGCAACATGCAGATGCCTTTCTTCAGAGTTGCGTGGGGCTCCAGCCCTGTAATATCCTCTCCGTCCAGAAGTATTCTTCCTCGTCGAGGCTTAATGATGCCCACTATTGTCTTCAGGATTGTTGATTTGCCAGAGCCGTTCGGCCCTATTAAGCACACGATCTGCCCGTCGTCGAGTCGCATTGAAAAGTCAGGAACAACGTCTAGGCTTCCATAGCCCGCTGTCACGTCTCTTACTTCCAGCATCGCGTTAGGCGCCTCCCAGGTATGCATCTTGAACGATTCTGTTCTGTTGAATTTCCAGCGGGGTGCCTTCTGCGATCCTTCTTCCGTGGTGGAGAACCACTATTCTTTCGCAGATGGCGTTGATCACATCCATGTTGTGCTCGACAATTATGAGTGTCTTGCCTTGGTCTCGAAGCATCTTGAACCATTTGAGCAGCTCGTCAGTGAGGACGGGGTCTATCCCAGCAGTGGGCTCATCAAGAAGGATGAGCGCGGGATCCATCATCAAGACTCTGACAAATTCCAGAAGTTTCTGCTGCCCATAGGACAGATTGCCAGAATATTCGCGCTCTAGATGAGAAAGCCCCACCAGGGTCAGTAGGTCGCGAGCCTTTTTCTGATCGCGCGACGCGACCAACAGGTTTTCAATAACAGTCATCT
>JALHTB010000071.1 GCA_022865625.1 Candidatus Bathyarchaeota archaeon | reverse complement strand
AGGAAGGCATAATCGATGTCTGGACAATTGCAGAGGCAATCCGAAGGTTGATTAGCTCTTCGGAATGAATGCTCCGCTGTTCTAGCTACCAACATGTGTCAGTGAATAGAAAGAGACTGGATCATTGGGACAAGTCAGGGTAGTATCCGTGGATGGAACTGTGAACGGCCGCATCAAGGGATTCGTTATCTCTATCCCGCTGACGTATACTTCCATGACAGATGTGGGTAGTTAGAACATCACCGGCTCGCGCCGCAAACACTTATTAGGAGTGAACTCTCGGAGTGAGAGCCCGTTAGGTCTACAGTGGAAGACTTGCTGTTAGCCGTAACGTGTATGCGTGTAGGCCAACGCTCCTTTTCCCTGTCCTAGCGTAGAACGACTGTGACGTGAGGTGAATCTGTTAATGTCCGAGGAAAGATCCGGTGGCAGATCATTCAAGAAACCAGTTGAAGAGGGCAAAGAGTACGAGGTTGACATCAAAGAGACCAGCCGCAGAGGCGACGGCGTCGCCCGCGTGGAAGGTTTCGTCATCTTCGTCCCCGAGACCAAGCCTGGTGAGCACGTTAAAGTGCGCATCACTCAGGTTGGCCCAAGGTTTGCAACCGGCGAGGTCGTGAAGTAGACACCGCTGGAAATATCGCCGCCGAGTCTCTCGGCGACGTCTCTCCCTGTTGTTTTCTTTCAGTCACTCGGCGTGGCTTGTTCTGTTGTTGACGATGGTAGTGGGAGACCAGCACAGCCTACCTGTCCTCTGACTCGTCTGTTGAAGTTGGGGCAGATGAAACATTCTATGAAGGAGACCCTCTTCGCTTTGACCGGGCAGTCTACGGCTTGCTTCTTCATCTTTGCCAGAGCTTTCCCCTTCACGGCTCCTTTTATGGCCTCGAGGGTTTCCTTGGGCGCAGGGACCGGCTTGGGTACTTCAACAACGGCGACAGTGTATTTGTCGTCTGGACTTTGGCTCAATCTGAATCACGTGAACTCTGGTTCCGTGTCACTGTAGAGTGGACTCTGGATGAGAAACATCATAAATGGCTTGCGATCACCGAAGGTGCTCATTTCACCGCGTCATATCGCACCTTTGAAGAGGTCTCGGTCCTTCCTCATGGTAAGACGAGACGACGCCCCTTTGTTGGACTTGGGGATTCGATTGGCTCCTTTGATGATTGCCACAGGAACCCCTTCATCTCCTTGCCCCATAACTAGCTCGGCCGCGGATGCCAACTCATCCGCTATCGAAACACGCTTGAACCTTAGCACATTGCCGAAGAGATCTTTGCTGCCTCGGTAGTCGACGAATGGATTTAGCCCGCTTAGGCCGATCGCGAATTCGCTTTGCCCGGTCCTGAATGGCCGACTGTATGTGTCGGCGACCACTACTCCCACGCTCTTGCCGGTCTGGTCTGCTATCTGTTTCGCGATGCGCCTCGCAGATGAACTCGAATTCTTAGGAAGGAGGCAGTATGCCTCACGACCTTCGACATTGGATTTGTCGATGCCCGCATTCAGGCAGACGATTCCTTGCTTTGCTTCAACCAGCAGTATGCCAGGGGAAACCTTCACAATACGTCTCGATTCATTGAGAATAAGCTGGACAAGACGAGCGTCTTTTGATGTCCTTCTTGCAATTCTGATCGCCCGAGCTGACGGTTTGATTCTAGCGAGTTCAACGATTCGTCCTTCCGATTTGGAAAGGATCTTGTGGCTGATGACGATGATGTCGCCGCTTGAGATCTCAATACCTAAGGTATCTGCAGTTTTGAGAATGAATTGGGTAATGTCGTCGCCAGGCTTGACCAGTGGAAGCCCTTCTAGCCCGAGTATGGTCACAGTGTTCCGCATGCTGCTCATGAGTCATCGTCCGTGCGTTCTTCGAACGTGTCCAACGCTTAAATAAGCACGCTCTGTACTTGCGAGCGAATTTCGCTGGTGTGATCTTTGGCATTTGACTTCTCGATGCCATTCGTGTTCTGCGTCAGCGGCCTCGCCCTAGCTTTCTCAGCGTGGCTCGTTCTCTGGATTCTTCGACAAGATGCCGGAAGCGCAAGAATGCGGGAGATTGCGGACGCAATACGGGCAGGTGCCGAGGCGTATTTGAATCGGCAGTACCGCACGATCAGCATCATCGCGATTATCTTTGCAGTCATTCTCGCCTTCGGAATAGCAGACCCAAAGAATCCTTGGCTAGGAGTTCAAACGGCGGCCGGTTTCCTCCTAGGTGCAGCCTGCTCGAACTTGGCCGGATACGTCGCAATGTACGTCTCTGTACGAGCAAACGTCAGGACCGCCAACGCGGTCCTTTCAGGCCTAGATCGAGCACTCAAGATAGCCTTCAGAGGAGGCATGGTATTTGGCCTCGCGGTCGTTTCGATGAGTCTCATCGGTATATCTGCTCTGTACCTGATCTTCGGCGACCCACGCCTTTCGGTTGGATTCGGATTCGGCGCCAGTTTTGCTGCACTATTCGCGCAACTGGGCGGAGGTATCTACACGAAAGCTGCGGACATGAGTGCTGACCTCGTTGGGAAACTCGAAGCTGGAATTCCTGAGGATGACCCAAGGAATCCTGCTGTTATCGCGGACCTCGTTGGCGACAATGTTGGCGACATCGCTGGAAGAGGAGCAGATCTTTTTGAGTCAATCACTGGTGAGAACATTGGGGCAATGATTCTCGGATACGGCCTTGTCATCAGCTTGGGATTCAACAACAATTGGGTCGTATT
>JALHTB010000070.1 GCA_022865625.1 Candidatus Bathyarchaeota archaeon | reverse complement strand
CATCTCACGTGACCACTCAGGTGGCAAGTCTTCAGGTGACGGGTACAGCTTCAAGGCCTTGGGCGCCATGCTTTCTTCTCCGTAGCAACAGGTGCCCGCCGCGATGACCGTTCTCACTCTTTCAGGGCTCCTGGCCGCAAGCAGAAGTGCCATGGCTCCACCGACGCAGATTCCACAGAGATGCGCCTTCTCAATCCTAAGTTGGTCCAGAAGAGATGACAGTTCGTCTACACTCGCATCAAGCCAGTTCCCGGCGAGTGTGACCATGTGGGCTGATCGGCCATACCCATGTCGATCATAGGATACGACAGTGAAGTGTTTGGATAGCTCATCGACCTGTTGGGTGAAGCTTCTCGTGCATCCCAAACCGTTGTGCAGAAGCACGAGTGGTTCGCCCTGCCCTTGAGTCTCACAGTACAGGTCGATTCCGCGTACTTTGATCTGTGGCATGAGTCTCGGCCAGATCGACAGTTCTGCGTTCGAAGCGACTGTGCATATATCAGTCTATTATCCGATTCCGTTGGTCCGCGAGTCGTATACGGTTTTTCTATCTCACACATCCGTTTCATATGATTATCTCATTTCTCTTGATCATGGTGGTATCCTTGATTTTGGATCTCATCATGTCCAGGCCCTGCCCGGATAGATGAGCATGCATGTGTAGGAAGAGGGAATATAGTATGTCGATGGTGTCATATATTGTTGCATCGATGAGAACTATGCCAAATGTCATGATTCTGCCTATGGAAATCCACGCCCAGTACCTACCCCTATCCGCTTCTGTCGGCTCACAAAACGCTCAGAAAACACTGCAATCGCAGTGAAAAACTTGCACCCCGCATGAAGAACATGTGGCCGAGATTTGGGTATTCCTGCAATAGAAGAGCGGCATCGGAAGTTCGGGACCAAGAGTTTCAGAACCGTTATTATCTGAACCCGGGCAGTGTGGGTTGTACACAGCTAGTCTGCGCACGCATCCGTCCCCATTGACGGACATGATTTCTCGGATATTCGTACAGGAGGGCCGAGGAGGGGCCCAGATGACAAACAGTACCCAACAGAAAGGAGGAATGAAAATGAATGATTTGATACAGAATAGGAAGGCATTGGAAGCCCTTGCTGTCTCACTATTCCTACTGTTAGCGATACTGACCGCCGTGCCGGTCAGTGCTAACCCGGGAGCCGTCACTAGGGACTACGGCAACATTACAATGTACAATTGGGGGAAGGGCAACTTTGCGGACGTTTGGGATCTGACCAAAGGTGACCTAACGCTGTCCTATGTGTTAGACATGAGCAAGATAACAACCGCTGGCTGGGCGGCCACTGAGGTCGGGATTCGACAAGTAGGCGCCGGTAACATAGATCCGAATCTCATGGGAGGCTGGATGCAATCGAACTACATCTCCGGTATCAGCAATCCCAATTCTCGCAACAACAATGACATGCACCTCCTTAGCAAACACGGATGGCTCTTCCAACAATACGATGCCAAGGACGCGAACACTCTGGTTACTCCATACTGGTCTGGTAACAACCACGGCTTCTGGTTTGACCGCGACGGAGTCGACCAATGGCAAGCTGGATTTTGGGGTGCCAGCGGAACATACGACACAGGCGGCATATATACGATCGTCGTCACCTTCCACGCCATCAACTCAACGACAGCAACAATGTTCGCCACCATAAATGGCGTCCAACAAGGGTTGTACATGGGTGGGTGGAAGAACGCCGAGCCCGAGTTCTATCCTGCCGGAAGAAGCTTCACTAATGACATGACCAAGATGCAGGTCTTTTATGGCCGAGGTGGTGGGGGCGGTTCTGTGACTGCTTCAGGCATCACGGTCACCGGATGCCTTGCACAATATCCGCTAACGATCTCAGCGAGTCCAATTGGCGGAGGGACGACAAATCCTGCTCCTGGTACGAACTCGTATGAGTGGGGCTCATCTGTCACTGTGAATGCTATTCCTGCCAGTGGATACGTCCTAGACTATTGGTCCTTGGATACTGCGAATGCTGGGTCATCGAATCCAATCACTGTAACAATGACGGCTCCTCACAGCCTTGAAGCGCGCTTCATCGGTCCCCAAACCATCAAGCAACGTGTACTCCAAGACCTGACAACGCTGAGCGAAACCGTAGCCGACAAAAAAGATGGCAAGAAGCTTGATGAGGCCATCAAACATCTGACCAAGTCGCTAGATCCAGAACTATGGATCAGTGAGACCCGCTTGAACCCGAAGCAAGGCGAGAAGGTCTTCAGCGAAGAGAAAGATGCTGTGGTGAAGCTCGTCGAACTGATAAAGGACAAGAAGAGCGCGTTCTTTGAGAGCGCAACGTTGCAAGGTTTCGTCGACCGCCTCGTCAGTGCTGATCGCCTGCTTGCATCTGGCGCCATCAATGATGCCGCAGGTGGAGATGTCAAGAAGATCGCACAAGCAAACGATGAACTCGGTAAGGGCGACGCAAGAGTAGCGGACAATCATTTCACTGATGCGATTGAACACTACCGTAACGCCTGGGAACACGCAATGAAAGCAGTGTAGCGGAATAGGGAGGATCATTCCCTCCCAAACCTCTTCTTTTTCTCCTATTCTGTTCTCAAGGACGCAGAGTACTGCTCGCACACGACACGCGGGCGACACGGGAAACGGTGCAACTGGTGCAACAAGCGACTACGCGCCGAATACAGGCTATCATCTGTCCAAGGTGCATTGAATAACTGACCGAAATGCTCAGCCGCTGACGGTCTATAGTCCTATTACTCTTGGCCGAATGGTGGGTAAATAGTACGTAGAGCCGATTCGTATATGCACGCAAATAAGCGACAATATATCAGTCTATCCAGTATGCAGAAACTATTTCGCGCGAGAAGAGAACCCCGCAAGACAGATTAATGCGGTACGTTGTGAGCCGTCTGCACAAGAGAAACGGTGGGACGATCCTTACAGGTTGGTGACAAGGTAGTTCTGGAGCGTCAGCATCTCCAACAGCTTCTCGATGTCCTGAGCAAGAGAGGATATCGCATTCTTGGGCCGACTGTGCGGGACCAGGCCATTGTGTACGATGAGGTGAGATCGCTCGAGGATCTGCCGGCGGGGTGGACCGACGAGCAGAATGCTGGTACGTATCGACTCAAGAAACGCGCGGACAATGCGCTCTTCGGCTACGTTGTAGGCCCTCACTCATGGAAGAAATTCCTCCTCCAACCAGATGTCCGCCTGTGGCAGGCAAAGAGCGATGAGACAGGTCTCAAAGCCGTCGAAAGCAAAGAGGAGACGTCGAGGTCCGCGTTCATTGGCGTCAGATCCTGCGAACTGCACGCAATAGCAGTTCAGGACAAGGTCTTCATGGCCGGAGACTATGTTGACCCATCCTACAAGTCACGACGCGAGAACCTTTTCGTCGTCGCGGTCAACTGCGTACAAGCCGGTGGGACATGTTTCTGCACATCGATGAAGACCGGGCCCAAGGCGACATTCGGATTTGATCTGGCGATAACGGAGCTCGCGAACACCGAGCGGCACTACCTCGTGGCGGAAGCGGGCACAGAAACGGGTGTGGCGGTTCTCGGTGAAGTTACACACAGAGAAGCAAGCGAAGAAGAGAAAGCAGCCGCTGAAGGCGCTGTGGAGGAGTGCTCCAGGCAGATGGGCAGAACTCTCAGCACGGCTGGGATCAAGGAGTTGCTGTATCGTAATTATGAGAATCCACGATGGGAAGATGTGGCTTCTCGGTGTCTCACCTGCGGGAATTGTACCATGGTATGTCCGACCTGCTTCTGCACGACTGTGGAAGACTACACTGATCTTTCTGGGCAGCTGGCAGAGCGTCGGCGAAGAATGGATGTGTGTTTCACGATGGATTTCTCTTACATTCACGGTGGGAGCATCCGCTACTCACCAAAGGCGCGCTATCGTCAGTGGATGGCCCACAAATTGGCTACGTGGGTAGACCAGTTCGGGGTCTCGGGTTGCGTGGGATGCGGACGTTGTATCACATGGTGTCCTGTGGCGATTGATATCACCGAGGAAGCACGTGCTATTCGAGAAAGTGAATCAAGTCATAAGTCGGTCACTTGAGCGAGGAGAGAATGAATGGAAACACTCGAACCGGTCTTGGCGAAACACCCATTCCTGAAGGAGCTTGAGCCTCAGCACCTTAAGATCCTCGTAGGATGCGCATCGAACGTGCGGTTCAACGCGGGTCAATTTCTGTTCCATGAGGGCGAAGAAGCCAACGAGTTCTACATGATTCGTGGAGGCAAAGTAGCTGTGCAAATACAAGGTGCCGAGCGTGGTCCCATCACAGTTCAGACCATCGGGGAAGGAGACGTGCTCGGTTGGTCTTGGCTCATTCCACCGTACCGTTGGCGCTTCGATGCCAAAGCCCTGGAGCTTACGCGTGCAATTGCT
>JALHTB010000069.1 GCA_022865625.1 Candidatus Bathyarchaeota archaeon | reverse complement strand
GGTTCTTGACTCGTATTCTTCGGCGCGTGCCTCGATGAATTCTTTGACTTTCTCTTCACTGAACTTCCTGGCTTCCTGCTGCTTCTGTAGCTGTTCCTTGATTTTCCTTAACAGGTCTTCCATGGTGTATGGTTTCACGATGTATCCGTCGGCGCCTCGGTTTACGGCTTCTATGGCGTTCTCCTGTGAAGGGTAGCCTGTTATGATGATCTTGACCGTCTTTGGTACGGCTTCTCTCATCGCCGTCAACAGTTCTATCCCATCCATGTCTGGTAGGCGGAGGTCGACTAATGCTAGGTTGTAGAGTTTCGCTTTTGATTTCGCGATTGCTTCCTTGCCGTTCTCGGCAACGTCGACCTCGTATCCGTTCGCCTTCAACACAGCCTCATGCGACTTACGTACGGCCACGTCATCGTCTATGACGAGAATTCTTGCCTGTTCCAGTTCTTTCATTTCTTCTTCACCTCTTCTCCTTCCAAGTCACGTTTGATTGGAAGCGTCACTGTGAAGGTTGATCCCTTTCCAACTTTGGTTTCGACGCTGATCGAGCCTCCATGTGCTTCGACAAGGCGTTTAGCGACAGCCAAGCCAAAGCCCATCCCCTTCGCCCTGGTCGTGTATAGTGGGCTCCAAAGCTTCGCCAAGGTTTCTGTTGTCATTCCTTCTCCTGTGTCTTTGAAGGTTATGTGAACGTTGTCGTCGGATCTGGCGCTTGCGATTGTGAGTGTGCCTCCTTTAGGCATGGCGTCAACGGCGTTCAGTGTGAGGTTCAGGAAGATTCGTCTCATCTTCTCCACGTCCAGCCGCATCGTTGGTTGGTTCTTGGTTGAGTTGACCACGCGCACTCTCTTCGGAATCTTAACTTTTGCCAGGGCGTCTTGTGTGATCGATTTCACGTTGGTCTCGGAGAGTTCGAGGTGCAACTCCCTCGAGTATTCCAGAAGGTCGTTTATGATCTTGTCAGAACGTCCTATCTCCTCCTGGATTAGCTGGAGCATCTCTTTTCCTTCCTTGCTCAACTTTGAGTCCTCCTTGGTCTTGAGATTGTATACGGCGCCCGTGATGCCCTGCAGCGGATTGCGGAGGTCATGTCCCACCATCGCCGCCGTCTCTCCGATTGCGGCAAACCGTTGAGATCTCACAAGCTCCGCCTCCATCCGTTTCCACTCGGTGACATCAGTCCAGTAACCCATGACCTCCACGGGCTTGCCGGCCGCATCACGAATCACCTTCGCTTCTTCACGTATCCATCTGTAGGTTCCGTCCTTGTGCAGAAACCTGTACTCGAAGGTGTACTGTCCCATCTTCCACAGCTCCTGAACTTCCGCCGGATAACGGCGCAGGTCGTCAGGATGGACACGACCTAGCCAGAATTCCGGGTGACCGCTGAAATCCCGTGGCTCAAAGCCAAGCATCGAAACGACCCTCTCGCTCACGTAAGTCAGGACAAAATCGGAATAGTCTGCAAGAGGCTTGCCCGAGTAGATTACGGCAGGGTTCGTAGTGATCACATAGTCCAGTCGTTCTCTTGCAGCGCGAATCTCTTCCTCCGCCCGCTTGCGATCCGTGATGTCTATGACGACCCCTCTTAGGCCGGCGGGTTTGTTTCCACGCATGATCAGAGTAGCATGTACGATCGCGGGGAATGCGCTGCCATCTTTCCTCCGGACGGTGTATTCATTGCTGCCCAACTTTTCCCCACCCAATATTCTCGCCATATTCTGCCGAGCCCTATCATGATCTTCTGGAGCAAACATCTGAAAAGCACTCAAGCCCCTGCGAAGGTCATCTTCACCGTAACCAGTCGAGGCAAATCCAATGTGGTTAAGGAAGGTCAGGTTTCCCTTCTCATCGATCTCGAACACAATCTGAGGCAGTAAATCAGCTAGCTCCCTGAATCTCTTCTCGCTCTCTGCTAGCTTCCCTGTCCTCTCAAAGACCAGCTGCTCCAGTTCGGTTGTGTGTCGACGCTCCCGTTCGATTAACCGCGCGTTCTCAACCGCGATAGCTGCATGATTTGCGAGGAGGCTGAGCAGTTCCTGATCCGCCTCTGTGAAGCGACGGGTCTCCACATTATCTAGGACGTAGATGGCTCCTGTTACTCGGCTATGCCAGACCATAGGCACGGTTAGGACTCCGGTAAACAATTGAGCGTTGTATGCGACAGCCCGGCCTGGCCAGGTACGGTAGTCATCAATGATCAGCGGGTTTCCGGTCTCAACAACAACCCCAGCGGCTCCCTCCCCGTACTTTAGCACCGTTCCTGTGTAGTCACGTCGAGGGTTGTAGCTCACTGCAAGACGAAGTTCCTTCCTTTCAGGATCGCATAGGTACATGCCTCCACTGTACCCGCGGAGCATCTTGGTCGCGCGTTCCACGATCATCTGGAGCAACATCTGCAAGTCGCGCTGAGCAGTGATGTCGAGGACTGTTGCTTGAAGCGCAGCCAGCTCTTCCGCCCGGCGACGCAGCGCCTCTTCCGCCTGCTTGCGTTCGGTGATGTCCCTTCCATAGAGGTTGACGTAACCCGCTTCCACGATCGGCTTAACAAGAAACGTGTATGACTTGCCGCCAAACTCGATGTCGATATTCCTGCTTTCTGCGGAGGAAAGAACATCAATTACAAGGTCGCGCCAGGACTTGGGAGCAACTTGACCAATTCCGGAGTCCCAGTCCTGCAGTAGTGCCTTACTGGCCTCGTTTGCAGAGAGAACGGTGCCATGCCTGTCCAGCCGCAGGACGGGGTTCGGGTTTTCAGAGGGAAATCGCGCCAGACTTTCGATTTCCTCCTCCATCCGCCTACGTTCGGTGATGTCTCTGACGATGCTGATCCATCCTGTTCGGTCTCCCTTCTCGTTCAGCAACTGCGTCACCACATGCTCCGAAGCGAATACGGAGCCGTCCTTACGCCTCATGCGAAACTTGGATAGAGGGAAAGGCAAACGCCCCTCAGCCACAGCGGGATACAGCTGAGACTGAAACTCCTTGAGAGTCTCCTTGCCAACGTGGAGAAAATCAGTGGGCTTGCCAAGCATCTCTGCCTTCTCGTAACCGAAGACTGAGGAAGCAGCCTCATTGCACTCCACTATACTAGGAGCGCTTGGGGGACTGGCGGCGTCGAGAATGAAGATGGCGTCAGTCATGCTATCGAAGGTCTTCTGGAGCAGGTCTGCTTGCCTTCGTACATCCCTCTCCGCCCGCTTGCGGTTGGTCTCATCACGGAAGATCGCTAACGCGCCGACTATTCGTCCGTCTTTGTCCAGCCACGGAGTTGCCGTCGTGAGCAGCTGCCGCTTTTTACCATCCAGGCGGGTGATCTCAATCTCGTAACTGCTACTTTCCCCGGAACGTCGTTTCTCAGTCTGCTCCCTGATGAGCTCGAAGTTTTCTGGGGTTGTGAACTCACGTGCGTTTCGGCCAACGAGATTTCCATGCGGCACGCCAAAGACCTCTTCTCCCGTCGGGTTAGAGAAAACGAACCGCTCTTCGAGATCAACAATGCAGAGTCCTTCCTTCTGCTTTTCGATGAGGAGCCGATATTGTTCCTCGCTTTCCCTCAGCGCCTCATCTGCCCGCTTGCGTTCGGTGATGTCTCTGGCGAATACCGCCACACCGATGATTGCACCATCTTTCGCCATGATAGGGCTGTGCGATACTTCAAAATACAATCGCGACCGTGTTTCCTCGCCAGAATACGCTTCCTCTACGACGTGCTCTCCTGCTAGCGCACGGTCGAGGTTTCGCTTCGCCTCTTCGCGATCCTCCGCCACTGCCATATAATCCAATAGGCTTTTGCCAATTTCGATATCCTTGCCGTAGATCGCCCTCATTACAGACGCGTGCGCCCTATTGAAACTGGTATAACGGTACTGCCTGTCCACGGAGAAGATCGGCGCGTCGGAGCTGTTGATGATGCCCTCCAAGGTCAAGTACTGTTCTTTCAGTGTCTCCTCCATGCGTTTGCGTTCGGTGATGTCTCTGATGATTCCTTGGGCTCCAATTGCCTTTCCGTCCTTGATTATGGGTGAGGCGTTGATCTCAACGAGGACTTTTGAGCCGTCTTTTCTCAGGAACTCTGTTTGTACGCCGTCGAGCGTCTCCCCACTATTCAGTCTGTTGAATAATGGTACCGCCTTGGTGGTCTCTGACTCAGGCAGGAAAGTGAATGCGCTCTTGCCAACGAGTTCCTCTGGCGTGAAGCCAACTATTGTCTTTGCCGCGGGGGAAACGTAAGTCAAACGCCCCTCCGGGTCCAGTGTGAATATGCAGTCGGAGCTTCGCTCTGCGATACTTCTGAACTTCTCTTCAGACTCCCGCAGTTCCCGCTCCATTTGCTTATGGTCGGTGATGTCGTCAACCATCTCTCTTCCTCTCCTTTGCATGGTTCACATAGTCAACTAGTGTTCAATTCTCATGTGCTACAAAGTCAAGTCCGAGGCGGCTGTAGAGGTTCTTTGCGATGAGTTTCTCCATAACCTTGGCGCTCTTACCTAGCAAGTCTTCCAGCGCTCTGTGGAAGGCTTCAAGCTTCTCAGGGATCTCCTCGCGCGTAAGTTGGTAGCTTCGCTCGATACGATCATAGATAGCAGTCCTCACAATCTCCCCAGGTACCCCTAGACCATCATCAATAGCATGAAGCAAAGTCTCCCTGAGCATGGTAGGCTCGGTCATGAGGCGCACCAGAGGCAGCCGGAAGCGTCCGTCGCCTACACTCCATCACTACTCCCTGACCCTTAACTATGCCCAGACACATTCGTACGTTCGGCGATCTGATTCAAGTGAGAGAACGCACTGATCTGGCAATTGACATGTTTTCGCGAGTCATCAGGTGGAGGCTATCTTGAGCTCTTGACCCTTCTGAGGCCCAACCAGTGGAGGGCATTGAGAGCCGGGTCAGTCTGGACATTCCGAACGAACCTCCCCCGGACTCCTCAAGACTGAGAATGTCGATGATGCGCTTCGGAAGCTGTCAGACTGCGTGAAGTATCCACAGTGCAGCCAAGTCAAGCTCCACTAGACCCGAATGGGATCTATGCGAAGAAAGCAAAGCGCAAGAAGCATCAGGGATCAAACGATACTCTGGGCGGATTCAAATCGAGGGCAATCAATTGCCACATTTCGGATTGTGGCATCATACGTGCAATAGCTCTCTGAGTGCAGTCTGTTTAGTGAGCATGAGGGAACAGAGGACATGCAAGGGGGAAAATGCAGGTGTCTCCCGTTGCGCCTCTTGAGTTCAGATCCGAACCCGGCGAAAGCTGGCTTTGAGCTCAATCTTTGCTCGTTTTCAGCTTAATTTGTGCGCTTTTTCTGCTCAAGAACTGCTTAGTTGACAGTTTTAAACGCGGGTTTGTACCTAACCCCCGGCGCCTTCTATCCTAGCCATGTGAGTTGACAACATCAACTCTGTAACCGACCCCACATCCGAATCTAGTTCAATATCTTGCCTGACCTCACAACAAGGGTCGGATATTGGTTAGGTTTTCTTTTCAAGAACCCATTCACATTCTTTGTCTCCTCTAGGCATTAGCTTTCTCATCGGCCATCTGTACTCTGGATTGATTGCTTCTATCATTCCATCGACGGACGTCGTCAAGCCACGAATTCTTCGATGCCGTTGACAACATCTTCTCGCGACTTACGAACCAGCGCAGCGTCAGCGAATTCGGGACATTACTGCTAGGTACTTTGGAGATTATCCACACCTTGGAAGACACTGAGAACAAGCTTACAACTCTGGGAATCATCATGAAATCGTGTGAGTCGCCGGCAGATTTCTACGTTCTATGCTTTTGTTTCCTGCTGGCGATGGAAGGGTACTATGACGAGTTGGTTCGTTTCATCTATGCAACAGACTGATATATGCACAGTCGCTTCGAACGCAGAACTGTCGATCTGGCCGAGACTCATGCCACAGATCAAAGTACGCGGAATCGACCTGTACTATGAGACTCAAGGGCAGGGCGAACCACTCGTGCTTCTGCACAACGGTTTGGGATGCACGAGAAGCTTCACCCAACAGGTCGATGAGCTATCCAAACACTTCGCTGTCGTATCCTATGATCGACATGGGTATGGCCGATCAGCCCACATGGTCACACTCGCCGGGAACTGGCTTGATGCGAGTCTAGACGAACTGTCATGTCTTCTGGACCAACTTAGGATTGAGAAGGCGCATCTCTGTGGAATCTGCGTCGGTGGAGCCATGGCACTTCTCCTTGCGGCCAGGAGCCCTGAAAGAGTGAGAACGGTCATCGCGGCGGGCACCTGTTGCTACGGAGAAGAAAGCATGGCGCCCAAGGCCTTGAAGCTGTACCCGTCACCTGAAGACTTGCCACCTGAGTGGTCACGTGAGATG
>JALHTB010000009.1 GCA_022865625.1 Candidatus Bathyarchaeota archaeon | reverse complement strand
TTTGGAGCTATACTACAGGTACGCGGATGAGCTGATCCAGAAAGGAGGCGCTTATGTCTGTGAATGCGCGCCTGAGACTTTCAAGCAACTCGTGGAAGCAGGGCGCGCGTGCCCATGTCGCTCGCTCTCCCCCGATGAGAACCTGACGCGCTGGAAGAGGATGCTTGGCGGAGAGTACCAGGAGGGTGAAGCTGTCCTTCGAGTCAGAACAGATCTAGGTCACCCGAATCCTGCTGTGCGAGACTGGCCTGCCCTTCGCGTCATAGACGCGGCGAAGTATCCTCATGCTCGCGTCGGAACCAAGTATCGAGTCTGGCCGCTGTACAATATGGCATGCGGCGTGGATGATCATCTGATGGCTATCTCCCACATAATTCGGGGAAAGGAGCACCTCACAAACATGGAGCGCCAGAAGTACCTGTACAAGCACTTGGGCTGGCAGTACCCGGACGCAATCCACTACGGTCGTCTTCACGTCGTCGGGATGGATCTCAGCAAGTCGAAGATGATGAGAGCGCTCGAAGAGGGCGTCTACACAGACCTGAGCGACCCTAGGTTGGGAACCCTGATGGCCCTGCGACGACGCGGGATCACTCCTCAAGCACTCAGAGGTGTCGTCTATGAGGTTGGCCCTCGCCCGGTTGACGCAACCATAAGCTGGGAGAATGTCTACGCCGCCAACCGTAAGATCATAGACCCCATCGCCCGAAGGTTCTTCTTCATCGACAAGCCGCTCGCCGTCTCAGTATCGGGAGTGAAGAACAGTCGGACCGTTAAGCTGCCTGCTCATCCGGAGCATCCGGAGATGGGCACGAGAGAGATCGCCGTCGCTGCAAAAGACGGGATATGCCCCCTTCTAGTCTCGAGAGCGGACTTGGGCATCTTGAAACACGGGGTCATCGTGAGGCTAATGGAGCTGTTCAACGTCAAAGTGAGCCAAGCAGACTCTGGCATGGTGACCGCGGAGCTTCACAGTGAGACCTACGCAGAAGCCAGAAAGGTGAATGCGCCTTTGATCCACTGGCTCCCGGAGCAGGGCAACTGCAAGTCTGTTGTGGTGATGCCGACCGCCGAGAGAATTGAAGGGCTAGGTGAGACTGGGTTAGCTTCCTGTCAAGTAGGTGAAGTGATTCAGCTGGTAAGGTTCGGTTTCGGTAGAGTAGACGCTACTGGGCAAGACTCTGTTGTGGTCTACTTCGCTCACCAGTGACGGTAGGAGAACTCGCACAGTACCGCAAGAGCTTGGTCGTTCCGTTCTCAGATGGTTTTGACTACTCCCATCTCTTGTGGACCTGAGAAGAGGATTGTGCTATGTGCGGCAATGA
This sequence comes from Candidatus Bathyarchaeota archaeon, assembly GCA_022865625.1. The sequence continues at coordinate 11,878 of JALHTB010000009.1, read as the reverse complement.
GATCCAAGTACAGCCTCATGTAGTACTCGTCCTGCGCTCCTTTGGCTACGACTGTGTCATCATACGCGCAGATCGCCGTCAACGGCATCTCAAGAACCCTATGTAATGCCCTCTCATATTGAACCAGTTCTCGAATCATATTATGTTTGAAGAAGCAAGACATCTCGCCAGCTGCACGGAGACCCTTGAATCCATTAGCCATAGCGTCATCAAACGATTTCTGCCATAGCGCCATCGTCCGGCTGATGTCGAACTCCCCTTTGACGATGTACCAGTCACGGTAGTCGATTATGCGTAGGGCGCGTATTCTCTCGTAGTACGGTGCATTCAATCCATACTCTCTCATGGCACGCCTTATTTGATCCGTGGATTCCTCTCCGGCAATGTAGATCGCGGCTTCCCCGGCGTCCAATCCTGTCTTCAAATAGGTGAACAGAATCAGGTGTTTCTGCCTGTGGTCCGTGTAGAACATTATGACGTGGTCCTTTGCTTTCATCGTCCTGACGAAGTCCAGCATCTCATTCTCTGGCATGGTCAATCACCTCCACTTCGTGGACGATTGGGAGAACTGTCAATCACAACTAGTTGCTTGATCATGGTACCTGACGGAGTTGTACTTAAGGCCTAGTACTGTGTGCGAACCTTGATTCTCTTAAGAGAGATGTGTTCTCTCATAAAGCAGATGCACAAGTTGCATTAGGATGTGTCAGATGGGTTGCCTTTCACTTATACTGGCATAAGGGTTCGGAACCTGAAGCGGTCGCTCGCATTCTACACGAAGGTAATGGGGCTGAAGAAGGTTCATCGCGGAAGAATGAAGGCGGGAGGGATCTACGTGCAGATGAGGGATCCGCGATCCCGCCAAGCACTGGAGTTGAACTACTATCCACGAGGAACCAAGTACTATGAGCGTTACAGACCTGGCTCAGAGCTGGACCATTTGGCTCTCTGGGAACGAGATGTTGACAAGAAGTATGCGGAAGTATTGGCTCACGGCGCGACGAAAGCCATAGAACCATTCACGGAAAGCGGCCACAGGGTGGCTTTCGTGAAGGATCCTGATGGTATCTGGATCGAGCTAATAGGCAAGGACAAGCGACCTAGACGCAAGGTACGCTGAAGAAGAAACGAGAGGATAGGAGAAGAAGGCCTAGCGAACTGTGACAGTTCAGGGATCGCTCTGGCCTAACCAGTTGATACGGTTTTCCGAGCGGTTTCTATCTCTTCTTAACGAGCACGTCCGTGCCCTGTAGTCGAACTTCGAAGGAAGTGGTGTCTTTCTTCGGAGGCGGAGCAATGGCCTTCCCCGTGGTGACATCGAAGCGCCCCGCATGACAAGGGCATACGACCACAGTACCCTCAAGCTCACCTTCGCTCAGCGAGCAGCCTCTGTGTGTGCATGTGTTGGCGATCGCATAGATTCTCTCGGCAACGCTTGCGACAAGTACATCCTCGCCGTTGACTTGGACACTCTTCATTGATTCGGCTGGAAAATCTTTCAAGTCACCGACCTTGACGAATCCTTCACTCATCGGAAGTCACTCCGATATTGTCGTAGATGTCTCGGTGACACTTATTTCTTCAGCTGCAAGACCCTGAGAGAAGTAATGCTCGACTCTAGTGATGTCTACGCCGGGCCAAGCGGTAGCTTGTCTACACCGTGTTTTCTCATGATCTTTCTTGCCACATCGTCTAGGTTCTTCTCGATGTCTGCAGGCAATGGATCAGGTTTGTGATCTTTGAGTATTCTCTGGACGATATCTCTGGCCCTTTGAACAGTATCCTTCGACCCCAGCTTCTTCCAGGCGTTCAGGTTCTGTCTGTCAACCAAGTCCGAGGGGATGAGGAGTTCTTTCTTGAACCATTCCATCGTGTGCTTGTCAGCCAAATAGTGACCCCCAACTCCAACCCTCCGTATGGCGTCGACTGCGAGTGTTTGGTCGTTCACGTCGATGCCCTTGATGAGCCTCAGCGCCATTCCGCAGATAGTGTCGTCTATCACGAGCTTCTCGAAACTCTGGCAGTTCTCGAAATCCAGCATTCCCGGACCTGACATCATGTTTACTCCCGCAAGTGCGCCCAGAGTTATGCCGAGGCCGGATTCAAATCCGGCCTGTGCGTCGACTATCTTTGTGTCACTCAGGCCGAGGTACATGTGAGTTGGGAGGCCGTAGTACTTTGCCATTTGCGCGTATGCGCATCCCATCATGATCGTCTCAATGGCACCTAGACGTGCCGTAAGATAGCGCATGTCGAAGGTTGTAGGTGAGCCTCCATAGATCACTGGCGCCCCAGGATTTGCGAGTTGTGAAAGAACCAAGCCGCTGAGGAATTCCGCGTTCAACTGGACAAGCGAACCCGCAAGCGTTACAGGTCCTGTTGCACCAAGTTGCGGCATCGGAAGAATCTCGGCTGGGATGCCATACTTGGCGCAGTCGATGAGGTTCTGGGCAATGAATTCTCCCCACTTGAACGGAGCTGACGGGCACAGGTCGAAGATCGCCATGGGCTTCCGCGCCAATTCCTTCTCGCCTCCGACCACAGCAGCGAGCATGTCCTTCATGTCGTACAGGCCGTCTATGCTGAAGGTGCCTGTGACTATCGGCTTTGGAGAGTTCTTCAGAACCACGTACAATCGATATCTGTCAACAATCGCGTCAGGAACATCCGAGACCACGAGTGCCGTGCTCTGCGCATGAATGTTATCTAGCGCGTCAGCAAGTCGAACGAAATCGGCAAGATCTTTGGAAACTGGTCGCCTAATCTCACCTGTTCTCGAGTCAAGCAGATAGAGCGCCGCAGATCCTGGATCATAGTGGACGCGGTTTCCTTCAAGCAATATGTCATGCTTTCCGTCGCGGCTATACAGTCTTATCGTTGAGGGTGCCTTGACGAGAGATTCCTTCACAAGGTGTTGAGGGATACGCGCAATCTTCTTGGAAGCATCAACGTCTACTCCGGCATCAGCTACGAGCTTCAAAGCGGCGTCGCTTTGAATCATTACGCCGACTTCTTCTAGGACTTTCAGTGATGACAGATGTATAGTCTCTATCTCTTCTCTTGAGAGTAGCTGGAGCAAGGGTTGACTTGAGAACGACATCTTTGTCACTACTACAACGCCTCTTCTGAAAGTGGTGCCACGGGGAGTAAGGAAAGTTCTGTTACATCTTTTGCATATTTAACGTGGTCGCGGCAACGTCATGCTGTCGCAAAACAAGCGAATCATGGCATTGGCTTGCTATTCCATCACAGGGTAGGCTCTGGATTCGAGTGTCTTCTCTGGCCTAGAACAGCTTGTACACGGGCGAGCAAAGACAGGTTACGCCCCCATCTCCCTTGTAAAACTCAGAAACGTCTACCTCGATTGGCTTGTAACCTGCTGCCTTGAGCTTCGCGCTTGTCTTCGGAAAACCTGAGGGGATGAGCACTCTTCCTTCGCCGACGTACAGAGCATCAGCCGCGTATGCTTCGTCCTGGGGTATGAACACAAACTCGTAGCCGGGGAATGAATTCTGACTGACTAGTTCAGGTACGATGAGCAACCTCCTGTCGCTCATGTAGGTGCATCCGCATAGAAGGTGAAGAAGATCCGTCCTCACTGGCGTCACTGTAATGCCATTGAGATATGTTGCGAGTTGCCTGATGCCATCCGAGTTGGTCCTTTTTGATTCTCCCACGAAGAGACCGTGATCCGTAATCAGAACGTCCCCTCCTTCCAGTGTGCCAGGTTCTCTCACAAACTTGACCTCCGGAATCTTCGCTCTGTGAGGGCTCAGTTCACTCAGCAAGAGCTTCTCTTCCCCTATGCGCGTCTCCTCACCGAAATGACAAAGCACGCTGGTTCGCGACCCGAGCAGGGCAGGGTCCTGCATGAAAACCGAGTCTGGAAAGCCTACTAGGGGAGGAAGCTCGATGACCTCGAGTCCCACTTCCTTCATGATCGAAACGTAATTCCTGTGTTGTCTCTTTGCGAGTGCCACGTCAATCTCGTTCTTGGCCGGATTCGTTGACACGCATTTATTGTAGCTATCTCCAGGTGGTCGGACGAACACCGTGTCGAAGAACCTGTCCGTGCTGATCATCACAATCGGCCTTCTTGCTCGTTCACAGCGTTTCTAGGTACTTGTTGATCTCTATCTCCGCGTTGTCCGCTGTGATGAAGATCGGGACATTCTCCATTCCTGTGGCAATGTAACTTGAGAGCAACCACCGGCCTGGCGAGAACTCCAGTGTCTTCTCCAGTATGCTCGGATCGATCGTGAATGTTGAACTGACCAGCCCGCGGTCATACTGGCGAGGCAATGTGCCAACAAAGTAGGTATGGAGTTGCTGAAGCGCGTTCGTGTTGAGGTAGGCGATTCGCTGTGTCGAGATGCATCCGCCAAGTCCGTACTTGCGGCCTTGTCTGAGGAGTGTCTCAACAGCGTCTGTGCATTCGCGCTCGATTCCTCGAGCCTCAGAGGGCGCAGGAGCAAACTCCTGAGCTTCATCGAATACGAACAGAATCCATGGTTTGACCTTGAATTTCCGCTTGCGGTTCCAAAGCGTCACCCTAGTCAGGTCAACTGCGAGCTGCTTGATTGTCACGGGATCGGAGATCGAGAGGGAGATGAGTCGAGTCGGTCCCTCGAGGAGACGATGGATCTTTTCAGTGGTCAGTCCTGGTCTGCCTTTCTCGGCGGCTCCCCTACGAATGGCGTCTAGGAGTTCCTTTCGCGATGTTGCCCAGCCGTGCACATTGCTCTTCTCACTTACCTTGTATCGTTCCACGGCCCCCCGAGCTGTGGAGTCCAAGAATGCGACGAACTCCTCGTCAATCTCGTCTAGTTCGTTTCGGTTCTCCTTGGTCATGTATTCGTTGACTGCTGACGATATGGCTTCGAGCGCCTCAAGGTACACTTGTTTGCCTGAGCTTTCGCCCATCATCGTCCCTATCGCGGCTAGAATGTCCGTGTAGCGTGGGACCACGAACCGAGGCTTGACGTAACGTTCAACCCTGCCGAGTTCCATTATGTTTCGGAAGGCCTTGACTGGTCGCTCGTCCTTCTCAAACTCCCTTGGCTTCACGAGTGAGTCGTGCAGTTGAGCTGGGTCCTTGACTGGATCTTCCAAGACTATCTTGGATGGGATGGACTTGTCAGCGAACACGTCCATGAGCAGGAACGGATACTCCATCGAGATGTCTAAGATCACTACCTTCGTGTCTTGGGTGTGGTAGATTAGGCGGCGTAGGATATTCGAGAGTAGGTTGGATTTTCCGCCGCCCGTGAACGAGAAGACTCCGAAGTGGTAGCGAAGTAGGTTCTCGAAGTTCACATAGATCGGAACGCGGGTCTTCTCAGATTCAAACATCTTGATGACGCCAAGACGCGGATCCTCACGCGCCACGTCGGTGGTTTTCAGTTTCTTCCAGTCGACACCCATCTCTTCGAGGATTCTGCGATTGTACATCTGATGAATCATGCTCTGGTTGAGGATGTGTGCCTCCTCTCCAACGATCGGATAGGAGAATCCCTTCACGTACTCTGGTTCGCCACCGCCTGCGATGACTAGGTCGTAGTTGATCGGGATTGCCTGTACTTGGATCATCATGGTGGACTTGTCGTCGGAGTCCCAGTCCCGAACCGATTGCTGGATTATCTCAAACTGCATCGGGTAGTAGCTCTGGTCTGACAGGCCACGCAGGCCAAAATGCTCCGGCCGGATGCTGGCGATCTCTGAGAGAGTGAACCTCTCGCCCTCGTTCTTTGTTGCTCGGAAGTTTCTTACGGCGAGTATCATGCCCTCTTCGACTAGGCGCATTATGTCTCTCTGATACTCGGCCTTCACGGTGCATTCGTATCGAGCGGTGGTGCTGATCTGTGTGGTCTCAGGTGTTGGGCCGTAGCGTGGGCGAACCATCGCTACACGCGCTTTGAATCTCCCATCGAAGCTTGTGAAGTATCGCTTAATGTCCTCTTCTTGTTGATTCAAATTCAGCTCTCCTTTCTCTAAACGTGCTCATGTAGAAGACGAACTCGCGTAGGTCATGGTTCGTCATAATCCAATCCCTCGTCGTCTCAACGATCCTCCTAAACTCGCGCGCATGCCACTTCGCCACGTTATCCGCAATGAATAGAGGCACATTGTGACCAAAGGCTTCCGGTATGCTCGTGCTCGTCATCGCGGTTAGCATAACCATGACGAGGTTCTGGATATCATTGCGCGCCTCCTTGTTCGGATAGAGTATTGGTTTCACCTTCTCCTCAACGCCGCTATATTCGTGTGAGAGCGTGCATTCAACGTCCGGATTCGAATCGAACTCTGGGTACACTAGGCGGTCCGTGAGCAGCACATTACTGCGCAGCTTCGGATCTTGTTCAGCCTGCGCGAGCTGCACATACGACTTCAGGAAGAGTCGCTCCGGGCCGACTCTGTTCTTGACGGCGCCGCTGACGAATCCTTCTCTGCTGGGTTTCTCATCCTTTCTGATCTCGGGGACCATTGTCTTGAAGGCGGTATCGTATTCGATGAGCGTCCATGGTACGGACAGCTTCTCCCAATTGTGGACCGAGGCGGATTGAAGGAGCATCCTGTCGGTGTGGGGTATCTTCTCCAGTGCTTCGCTTGAGAGATCAAACTTCCACATCCGTTGGCGACTGCAGATGCGGATCAGTTGTCGTCGGAAGTCGCGGGCGGCTGTGTCTTTGGTGAGGCCTATGAGCAGAACTGGTCTCTTCCAGCATTCCTCGATTATCATGTTCAGGGTGAAGAGGGTCAGATATGCCATGTCGACGGTGGTGAGCCAGGTGGGTTTGTCGTGCTTCATGATCATCATCGGGTTGGGCCGCTCGGTCATGGGCTGATCGAGGAATAGACGATCGCCGATGGTGCATGTGAGTCTCCTCATTCGCTCCCATGCATTCTGGAACTCCTTCCTCAGGGCATAGCTGGAGCCTGATGACTCAACATACTTGGCCTCTTCGAGGTTATCGAGTATCCTCTTGACTCTATGTCCACATTGAGCGTGCTCAAGGTGGAGTCTGTCGCAGAGCTGGTCAATTGTCAGCGAGTCGGTGGTTTCGAGTTCGTAGAGGAGTCGTGGTCTGAGATAGTCGCCTCTTGGCGGAGGAAGGTCCAGTTTCTCGTTGAGGAATCTGTGTCGGCAGTAGATCATCTCCTCCATCTCTACCGGTCTGTCTTCGAATTTGTAGCCGCAGAGGCCTGACTTCTCCTTCAGCCTCCTACCGTACGCTGTGTCGCTGATGAGGGCTGAATGCTCGCCTGAGAGGGTCCGATCCATGAGCAGGATCCGCACGTCCTCGTCGACGATGAGCCTGTAGGCGAGATAGAACTCCGAGAACGCCATTATCCAGTCGGCGATTCGTGAATTGTCGAAGACCGCCTCGTCGTCGAGTGGCTTCTTGCCGCCGAGTGTGTCGATCGTCGAATCGACATCAGATACCTCATTCACGTAGAGTGGAACACAGCTTGAGATGCCCCGACCGTGCTCGAGCAACTTGCCCGCGTGCTCGACTGATGGTTTGTCATCCTTGTGGAATGTTACCGTGCCGAAGGAGACGTAGGCGCCGCCAAAGAAGATGATTAAGTCGAACATGTTGCGGGCGTACTCGGTTCCGTCCACCGCGGCGAACTTCACACGGTCGGAATCGAACAGCTTCAAAGCGGTCTCATGAGCCCGTCCCGCGCTGAAGTCTTGAATGATGAGGTTCGAGAGGAGCGCGTCGTAGACGTCGCTTGCTGAGGAGAATCGCTTGCTGTAGTCGGATATGCGGTCTAAGGCGCCGGCTTTCAGAAAGTGGCCTGCCCGCTTGAGCTGGCTGCTGAGGAATGATGTCTCCATTTCTGAAAGCCTAGGCGTCAACGCTAGATACCCCCGTTGCTTATGTGGGATGGAAGATCGTACGCTTACTGGGAGAGAGTTGCGTCAGCGGGTATTTAACACGGGCTCACAAGTGAAACTACTCTGTAGTCGTAGTGGTCGTGGTCTGCTGCAGGATACCCTCAATCAACAAAGGTGCCCAAAGTCACCCGCCGATCTGGGAATAAGAGACTAGTGACTCTCGTCGTCGGGCCACTTGGTGCGCACACACATCAACCGTTCAAATTGGGACGCGAACGAAACTAATCCAAGTCAGGCCGCGGATCAGATATGAGCTGCCAACGCAGTCTGCTACCGTCTTTGTCAAAGACAGCGATGTCACTGTATGACTGAAATGGATACGCGGCGATCACCATGATCCTTCCATAGAGATGATTCAGATCATGCACCGAAGGCCCGGAATTCCCTGAAGGATGCGAATGCGAGACGCCCATAACATGCAAGTCCATCGGAAGCATGTAACTCGGAAAGGCGGAGAACCCAGCTCCGTGCGTGGCGAGAGGGGGCACCACAATTTCATCGACCCGTATCTCATCCCTCTCTTTCTTGCCGCGCAGGAGCAGAATTGCCTCTCTGGGGTACGTGTTGAGGGCGTGGCTCAGTATGCTGTCGACCACGGACTTCACAAACCTGACAATCGTCAACACAGAACACCAATCAAGGATTCCTCATAGTAGAGAAGTAGAAGCATGTGAACCCAAGATCCGTTATTGATGTCTTCCCGCATTTTGATCTTTGTGTGTGTGCGCACCAAGATACCCACACACAATATCCCAGACGACGACTCCTCATGCGACGAACGGTTTAGGAGAAGAATCCCAGTTCACAGACTGCACCGGTGAGATTCATTATCGGTAGCTCTACTGGGTCGGAAAGATGGAGTACATCCTTGCCTGCCACTGGCTCATGGGACACGGCAATGCCCCGCTAACCTGAATGGCCCCTCTTTGCTACTTCACTATCGTGACGATATCACTATCTTGAAGGACATGATCCACCCCGACACGTTGAGGACTGAACCTTACACTCGTTCCTGAAACCAGCGCATACTTCGCCTCGCCCGCGAACTTCCTGTGAATCTTTCTACAGACGTCAGAGATTGTTGAACCAGCTGTTACGATCAGAGGCTCTTCGAAATCAGGCGAACCGTTCCGCGGCTTGAGGTACACCTTGATCAGTCTCAGTCGATCATAGATCGCCTCCCTAAGTTCATCGATGTTGACGTTTCGATCTGCGGAGATTGGAACCAGATCTTTGCCTATCCGCTTTCTAGCTTCAGCCACGTACTTGGGACTGACCAGATCGGTTTTGTTCAATATAGTTACTGATGGGATGTATCGACGATTTCCGACTACCAGGTCGATGAGTTGGTCATCGGTGATGTCCTCCCTGATGATGACATTGCCGTGATTGATCTTGTATGTGTTCAGTATTGCTCGGACAGTTGACTCGGCCAAATGGGTTAGTTTGCAAGTCGTCGTTATGCCGAGCCCGCCTTGATGGGATCGGTTGATGGTGACATTCGGAGGCTGAGTGTTGAGCCGGATTCCCATCTCATATAGTTCCTTCTTTAGGACGCTAATCTGATCGGCTTGGAATACATCGAGAACTAGGAGTATCAAGTCGGCGTTCTTTGCAACGGATAGTACTCTCTTGCCCCTGCCGCTGCCGGTTGCCGCGCCCGAAATGACACCAGGCAGGTCGAGAATCTGTATCCTCGCCCCTTGGTACTCAAGCAAACCAGGAACAACCGTCAGAGTCGTGAAAGCATATGCGGCGACCTTTGATTTTGCGTTTGTAAGCCTATTCAGGATGGTTGACTTTCCCACACTTGGTAAGCCGATCAGTACCGCGGTGCAGTCGCCGCCTTTCTTTAGCTCAAAGCCCGCTCCGCCTTGCCTGGATCCTTGTGAGTGCTCTTGTTCCGCCCTGAGTTTTGCGAGCTTGGCTTTCAGCAGACCCACATGGTGTTCGGTGTGCTTGTTGATCTGTGTTCTTTTCATCTCCTCCTCAATGCCCCGAATCTTCTCTGGCAACCCCATGTTCGTCTGCTCCAAGCACTAGGGCGATAGCGGAATCAGCAATAAACCGAACGGTATAGCCCTTCAGCTAATGGAAGAGAATCCATCTCGTCCTTCTCATCCTTTCTTATCCGCCTAGTGCGAATATTCGCACCAAGCTACCGCACACACTTTGGAACACATGTCACGTCCCCAAGCATTATCGTGAAAGCCGATCTCACAACCTTCACGGACATGGCAACTGCTATGATTTAAGTCAGCGACTTGCTTACAGGCGGGTTATGAAGCTCAAGAATAGTGTCACAATAGTCTCGATTATCACCTTGGTCATCATATTCTCCACTTTCCTTGCAAGTCAATTGGGCAGAAATATCTGGACGAGTGCATTTCTAATGATTCTGTTTGGTGTCATAGGAATAGCTGGACTTGCTAAATTCAGAGACCCCATAATCCTGGAACTTGGTGTTATTGGTTTTGTGGCAGATACTGTGTGGGAGCTCTATGGAACTGGAAATCGATTGTGGAGTTACTATGGTTCTCCGTTCTACATGATAGGTGGAACTTTGCCAATAGAAGTTCCAGTCTTATACTTTTTCTTAGGGATGACCGCCCCTGTTTACGTACTACACAGATTGGAAAAGCAGTGAAAAGTGAAGCATCGCATGCACAAAGTCTTCAATGACATATGGAAGATCTATCCCAAGAACATGTTCAGAAACCGCACCTGGCACTGGTGGTGGTGGATTCATTTTTTCGAAAACCCGGACAACCCCGAATTCCCCAGGCAGCTCATGCTCCTTTGGGCCACCCGGAACTGCAGAAAGGTTCGCGTGAACGATTTTTACTGGGAGCCAAGAACCCCAATGGAGATCAACGAAAATCGCACCGCTTTCGAATCAATCGTCGCCTCCTGGTATTATGACGGAAACAAGATGCATGACCCTTTTGTCCTGGACCACGGGAGGACTGAAACCGAGTGGGATGACCACTCCGGACGGATCAGAATGGAAAGCAATGAGGGCGTCTATTCCTTCGGTGGGAGCCCTGCGGATTTCTGGTTGGACATAGACAACGAGAAGGTCGGAATCGAACTATCCATGCAGCGGTGGAACGACATGATGGCGGAACTGATGCCAACAGGAAAGAACTTCATCGGAAACATGGGGTATTCCATGCTGAAATACAGGGCGCTCTTGTCATCGGGAAAAATCCGAGTGGGCGAAACCGTTACCCCCATGAAGGGCAGGTCCTATTTCCAGAAAGTGCGGATATCCTCGATAACCCCCTGCTGGTACTGGGCTACGGTACAGTGGGATAATGGCGCTTACCTGCAGTATTTCCTGCCGCATATCGGAATGCCAATGCTCAGGCGCTCAATATCACACGAGAGCTCGATGGACTGGGGGGAGAAGATGGTTTCAAAGGCCCTCAGCTTTTACGATCCTGAGGAGGGGAAGGAGTATTTCATGGAGGACATTAGAATAACTAAACGTTACGAGAATGACCTGCCGATATTCACTGTGAATGCATTCTCCGATGAGGGCGAGCTCAGCATAGAGATGGCAACCTACGCAAGGTGCTGCTGGAACATATCGCAACCCCTCATAGGGCCGATCTGGCACGGGATATTCTACAACGAGTACCCTGCAAGGGTCACGGATTTCGAATTCAAGAGCGGTACTCGCCGGGTAAGCAACGATGACTTTGGCAGAAGCTACTGTAACTGCGAGCACACATGGGGGACCGTCTGAAGCATCTGTTTTGTGTGTGCGCACCAAGAGACCCGACGACGAAAAGTCGCCCCTCTCCCATGCGCGTCCTCCTGACGGTTCAAACTACGCCACCCGCACCATGAATGGCTGATTGGGTGCCGCATGGCCCTCTCGTAGTGTGATTCACTCAAGGCGTACAGATCTTCAGCGATCGCGGGAATTTAGAGCGAGACTTCTCTTCACAAACGCGAGAACACTCATTT
>JALHTB010000068.1 GCA_022865625.1 Candidatus Bathyarchaeota archaeon | reverse complement strand
TCCCGCCCATGCGCCGCGAGTTAACACCTAGAACCGTCATCCGACAACTTAACAGAACCCTTGTGAGCAATGCACAATTGACACTCCAACGATTGAAATCGTTGGATTCTCTGCTACTCATCTAAGCGGGGCCTCCGCTCTCGTGCAGAGTTATGGGCTGTGCCAAGCAGCCCCGTTCCTCAACAGGACACCATCTTCTACCTGTTTCATACTCATATAGGAGGTTACAGTTTGCACATCTTAGTTCAAGGTCATTAGTCGCCCTCTTACCAGATAGAATTAGTCGATAGAAATCATGTGAACCAAGTCTTCGTAACTCTCTCGTTCCATTCCCGTTCTTATGATTCACTTGAAGAAGCCGTATGTCAGTCGTCCTACACTTAGCACACTTTCCACCCAGTTTTTCCACTATTCTCTTTTTTATGAGAAATCCGTATTTCCGATTGTAGGTTCTGATGTCTAGTCGATGTCTACGACGATATTTGGGCCGATAGAGTTTATAGTATTTGTCGCGTCCATCTTTTCGCATATTACTTCACCGTGACTAATGGTGCTTCTTGGTCGAGGAACCTCTCTACGATGTTCTTAGCGCCGTTCAAGTCCGCATTGTACACTAGTCCGCAAGCGTGGCAGTGAAAGATCGGCTGCTTGATACGTGTCGTCTCGGTGGAGCCGCAGCGGTGGCAAGTCCGTGATGTATCTCGCTCCGAGATCGTGTGGACAGGTATGCCAAGCCACGCTGCCTTGTACATGATCTGCTGTGTTAGGCGGTAGTAGGGCATGTTGCTGACGATACGATTCATGCGTCGTCCTCGCGCTCGTCCACGGATGCCCTTCAGGTTTCCAAGCACGATTCCCGCCTTCTCTTCAGCCGCTTGCGTAACGATTGCGTGGCTGATCTTGTGGCAAGCATCGTTCACCTTGCGTTGTTCAGTATGCCCGATCTTGCGGATAGTCTTCAACGCCTTCTTCTCGCCTAGTCGCTTTCGCAACCAAGCGTAGTGTCGTCTGATTCCGCGAACCTCACGACCATAGAAACGTGGCTCCTTGAAAGCTCCGTCAGCGTACAACACAGTTGTCGCCAGAAGTCTCTCACCAAGATCGACAGCGAGAACATTCGCGTAATCCATGCGACTAGGAATCTCCCTCTCAACAACCAAGTGCACCCAGAACCCGCCATCCTTCCCGCGAACCACTTTCGACTCGCAGAAACTCGCGCCTTCAGGGACTGATGTGTGTGGATGGACAGGCACCCAAATGCGTGTAGGACCACCGAGGGGAATCGAGACCCGGAATCTTGACAACTTGCAGTCGTTCGTGACGAAACGAATTAGGTCTTTCCGAATCGTGAGCGGATACTCGTGTTTCGGTAGAATCTTCTTATAGAAACGTTTGGCCTGACGCATGTTTGTCTTGCAGAGTCCCCTATCTTCTCCCGTCTGCAAGTACCTTTGAAGCCCACTATACTCTGCATCTAAGAGTCTACGCTTGTGACCCGTTAAGCCGAAGACCTTACACTTGATGACTTTCTTTGCCTTCATTTCTTGCTCTGCGCCTCGATGTACTTGCGTATTGTCTCGTTCGACACGTTCCCCGCTGTCGAGCAAAAGTAACTGCGCGTCCAAACTCGCTTATCCCCCGAATCAATTCGGAGGTTTGCG
>JALHTB010000067.1 GCA_022865625.1 Candidatus Bathyarchaeota archaeon | reverse complement strand
GTGAACCTTCACCTTGATCATCTCGTTAGCATCAAGCTGTCTGCTAATCTGACCCAGAAGAGCCTCTGTGACACCATTTCTACCGATCCAAACCGTCGGCTCCCTTTCCACCGACCTGCGCTTCAGCGCGCTCATCCTTTTCTTCTGAGACGTTTCTCCTTCACCGCCGGGTAGCGCTTAGTCGAACCGCACCCCATGCAGGTAACGACCACGTGGGTTCCGTGCTCTGGACGAACCCTGACTCGGCAATTGACGCCGGGGATTAGAGGACTTCTACACTTCTTGCATATGAACTGCTTCCGTTCTCGACCGAGTCTGACCCCGGACCTCATGCCTATTCTCTGAGCGGTCTCCACATACCTCTTGGAAAGAGCCGCATCAGTCTTTAGTGTCTCCCTGGCGAGTCTAAGAAGTATGTCAATCCGTTCCTGCGCGATCTGGCGCACATCGCCGCTGCTCTTCTGACGAGTCAAGACTTTGCCAGCACCTGATCGACCGACCAAGTCGAGGACGCCTATGCCTCTGACACATCTATGATTTGTGATAGGCCACCCGTTAGAGTGGCAACAATGCTTATCTCCGTTGAGCCTGAGACCCGCGCTGAGCCAGAGAAGACTTCTCGCTGTAGAATCTCCATGTGGGTAGGCTCGTCTACGAGCGCGAGCACGCGATCCAGTTACCCTAGAAGAGGTTGAGCGTTTGAGAGTCGTGCAGTTTATAACAGGTCTTTCCACTACTCGCGTTGCTCTGAGGGGTACGCTATGTCTGACGACGCTGAGCTAGAACGACTGAAGTCTAGAAGGATACAACAGATGCAGCGTCGCCTGCTAGACCAGGAAAAGAAGAAGGAAGAGACCGAGAAACAACCAGCCCCACGGGAAGTGCTGAAGACGATTCTCGTTGGAAGAGCGTGGGAAGTACTGGATGCTGCTGAAGTACAATACCCCGCACCCACACGTGCGTTGGAGGGAGAACTTTCGCGGCTGGTCCGTGAGGGACGGCTGAAAGGTCCTGTCACGGCGGAACAGTTGATGTGGCTCTTCAGAAGTCTCGGCTTGGATGTGAGGCTTGACACCAAGATTCAAGTCTTCGAGAGTGGAGAACTCAAGTCGCTAGCCCAGAAGTTCAAAGGCGAATAGGGTCCAGTTCGTTGTTGCACGATTGTGCTAGAGTAAGGCTCCGCCTGCGTGGCTAGCTACTAACGATCTCGCGTATTCTCTGCTGGACTGTCTGTACGTCGGAAGCTGTGTTCACTAAGTAGCATGGCGCCAAATTGAAGAGTCGTCTGAAGAACTGCTTCCTAACCTCAACTTTCTCTTCGGTCTTGACGATCAGGTAGGGATTCAGGAACTGCTCAGGTTGAGCGACCAGGTACTGGACCGCCTCCTCAATCTCCAGCCTTCGAGACAGCTCAGGGTCATTCCTGTCACGCTTCAGGAGGACCACCTTCATCACGCGTGTCGTGTCAACGAACTTGTCCGGCCCAGCTATCCACAGTGGATCCAGCATAGCTCGCGAGTACTCATGAGCAATGAATGGATATGACGCGAGTGTCCGTATTTCATCGTCGCTCACTCCATTCGCTCGTAGTTGCTTGGCTTCCTCCGGAGTGAGAGATCCCACGTTCTCAAGCTTCGATCGGTCAAGAAGGGGTCGAACCTCTGGAAAGACGCGCGCTATGTTGGTTCTAATGTAGAACTTGCGTTCGCTGATGTCCGCGCTCGCCCTTCCCTTTTCTCCTCCGATGAAGCGGACGTAGACCCAGTCATCGCTGTGAAGTCTAGCACCTTCCATGTTCAGGAGTGCGTATGAGTGGGTGCTCTTTCCTGTTCCCGTTGGAGCGATCAGCACTATTCCTTTGCCGTTTACTTCGACACAGCTCCCGTGTATGCTGTGGATGTCATGTTGGTCTTCTGCTATGTCGCATGAGATCCCCAAGGCCCAGCTCTTGATTTGTCCATAGTACTCTGTGTTGAAGATTATTGCAGTCTTGGTCTCCGGGTTGTAGAAAGCGTAAGGTTTGCCCTCGCGGAATGCCGGGTCTAGTACCGCGTAGATCCTTCCGTGAGATTTGATTTCACGAGGCATCGAGAACCAATTCTCACGCCAGAACTCGTCGAGGTGGTTGCTGTTTGTGAAGAGCTGCATACAAAAGCCGTCAATGCTTGCCTTCCACCCCATACTCTCGTGGCCGAGAACTGTCTCGGCTCTCGCCACAAGCTCGTCTCTCTCATGTTTTGAGACGATGTTGATTTCGACTCGTCCACGAGTGGCCGTAGTGTAGTTGTATCGATTCCCTGCTTGCACCATCGGCAACCAACTTCACAGATAGGTCCACGCCTAATATCCCCATCTGTCAGACTTAATATTGCGGGACAAGGACGTACGCTCTGCGGTTGACCAATTGGATATTTCACAGATTGAGAGAGACTACGAGGAATTCACTAAGGAAGTCATGAACGAGCACTATCAGAACTGGGCGGGGCTCAAGGATGAACTGAACGTCTCACAGATCTTCCAGAAACACAATGAGCTGTTCATGCCCGAGTGCATGGCAATCGTCAGGAAAGGCATTGGAGCCCTGTCAGGTGACGAACTCCAACGCCTCGAACGGCTCCTCGGAAGTCTAGTCGACACCTACTTAGCACGGCAGGTTGCCGAGCTAACAGACAAAGCCGTCACACTCGAAACTCAGACCAACGTCAACATAGACGGAAAGCCTGTGCCATACAGATCCACTCTGTCAATGGTGATGAACGAAGACAACAGAAAACGCCGAGGAACGATTCACTCAATTGCAGAGACAGCCGTCGCAACATTCAACCCAATATTGGAAGAGAGGATGACCAAGCTTCACGAGGTTGCTAAAGAGCAAGGCTACTTAGACTATGCCAGCCTCTACTCGAAGATACGAAACATCGACTACGACAAGCTGGCCAACGAGCTGAGAACCTATATCGCCAGCACAGATTCGCTCTACCTCAAACAGCTGGAGTCTGTTCTCAAATCGATCGGCGTCGAACTGCGTGACGCCGAGAGGCACGATATCCTCTACTTCTATCGCGGCAAGAGGTTTGATGCCTACTTCCCCAAGAGCGGCGCAGTCACAGCTCTTCAGAAGACACTAGACGGAATGGATCTGAGGCTTGAGAAGTACCCCAACATCACGTTGGATCTGGAAGAAAGACCGAAGAAGGATCCGCGAGCCGCATGCTTCCCTCTGGATGTACCCAAAAAGGTCATACTTGGCACGATGCCGCTCGGGGGAAGGTATGACTACGAGACGGTCCTTCATGAAGCGGGACACGCACTTCACGCAGCCAACACGCCTGCGGAACTACCATTCGTCTTCCGCCTCTCAGATGAGAAATCCCTCACTGAGACGTACTCAGCTCTATTTGAGAATCTCACATTGAACGAAAGATGGCTAAGGCAAATCGTTGGAATCGATAATCCAAAGGAACTTCTTGACTTCACGTTCTTCTCCAAGCTCTACATAACGAGACTTTACACGGCCAAGCTGGACTATGAGCTTCGCCTTCACAGGGAAGGCATCCAAGGCAAGAGCCAACTGTACACGGAACTTCACGAACGAGCCATCAAGGTGCCCCTCAACCCAGTCAACTACCTGATCAATGTCGATGATGGGTTCTACTGCGCTGAGTACTTACGATCGTGGGTTGCGGAGGCCCAACTCAGAAAGTACTTGATCGAAGAGTTCGGAGAGGAATGGTTTGCGAACCCAAGCTCTGGGCGATTGCTGAAGGAGTTGTGGGAAGAGGGAAGCCGCATCACAGTTGAAGAGCTGGCTGAGAAGCTTGAACAGACGCTAAGCTGCAAGTTCCTCTATGATGAGATCCGCCAACACTTCGAATAGAGAACGATAACCGCCTCCACTGCCCACTTGTCCAAAATGCGAAATACCCTACGAGGTCCCCAACATCACTGTAGACGAGGGCGGAGGATTGCACACCTCGAAACGTGTCCAGTCGATCGAACCTTCACCAATACGAAAGATAATTGATCTCTCTGAATCAAGGCCTGACATAATTGGGCTTCATGCGGGCGAGCCGGACTTCGCAACTCCGAGCCACATAGTAGAAGCGGGAGTCCGCTCTCTCCGTGATGGTTACACTCATTACACGCACGGAGCTGGAATACTGCAACTCCGTGAGGCAATCGCCCGGAAACTGCACGGAGAGAATGGGATCGAAGCGAATCCGAAGACAGAGATCACTGTCACCGCCGGCGGATTTGCTGCGATATTCGCAATCACTCAAGCGACACTAGATCCGGTGGACGAGGTGCTGATCCTTCAGCCATCATGGCCGTCATATTCTGGCTTTGTGCGACTAGCGGGTGGTGTGCCAGTGCCGGTTTCCCTGCAGGGTCCAGATTTCGAGCCCAGTCGAAAGATGTTGGAACACCATACTACTGAGAAGACCAAGATGATTGTGATCAACTCACCTAACAACCCTACAGGCTCCGTGTATTCGAGAGACTGTCTATCGAGTCTCGCCGAGTTCGCCCAAGACCATGACATGTTGGTCGTCTCAGATGAGGTCTACGAGAAGATAGTCTTCGACGGAAACGAGCACTTCAGCTTAGCTTCACGGCCTGAGTTCAGAGATTCCGTGGTGACTGTGAACTCGTTCTCGAAGACCTATGCAATGACCGGATGGCGCGTCGGCTACGTTATCGCCAACGAGTCCATCACTACCAGCATTCGCAAGATACACGGATACATGGTATCGTGTGCACCATCAGATGCGCAAAGAGCAGCCCTAGGAGCACTGTTAGGGCCCCAAGACTGTGTCAACGAGATGGTTGGGGAGTATGCTGCTCGGCGAGACCGGATCGTGAAAGGACTGGACGAGGTCGAAGGCTTTCGATGTGTAGCTCCAAAGGGCACCTTCTACGCATTTCCAGATGTCAGCAGGCTCAACATCCCATCGGCCGAGATTGCCAACAAACTCTTGGAAGAGGCGAAAGTGGCTTCCATTCCTGGAAGTGCTTTCGGAGCGGCCGGGGAAGGCTATCTACGATTCTCCTTTGCAACTTCCCAGCAGAACATCGAAGAAGGCATCTCCAGAGTCAAGGCTTGGCGCTCCAAATGCAAGTGAGAATCGCACAGGCGCTCTGTGGATCTGTTTCTGTCCTAGGTTGAGAAGACTGCCCACTTGTTGAGATAGTCCCACCAGTCGTCTTGGCTGATCTTCTCCTCAACCGCGACAGCCTCCAAGAGCTCGGTGAGCGCCTTGTGATGTCTCCTCTCATCTGCCAGAATTGCTCGAAGCAGAGGCTTCATGCGAGGATCTGTAAGTGTTCTGGCAATCTTCTGTGCCTGAGCGAGCATGACCTTCTCGTTCGCCAAATGTCGCTCCAGTTCCTTCCTCATCTCGTACCGTTCGACCTTGGACACCGCCGCTCCGGCAGAGAGGTCAATCAAGGTCGCGTACATGTGCGCATGCTTTCTCGTGTCAAGCTCTATTCCTTTGAGGAGAAGCTTCGGGATGCTGTTCTTCGTCTTCGCAGACAGCCTCCTGACACTCTCTGCAGTGAGATT
>JALHTB010000066.1 GCA_022865625.1 Candidatus Bathyarchaeota archaeon | reverse complement strand
CGTGATCCTCTGTACTTGTGCTTCAGAAAGCTCACAAACCTGGGATCTTTCTCGATCGCGATGACCTTGCCTGCACGAGCGATGAGTCCCTCTGTAAGAAACCCTCTTCCAGCTCCAACCTCGAGCACAATGTCTGATCTGCCCAGGTCGGCAGAGTCCAGTATCAGATCTCGCACCGCATTGTCGATCAGAAAGTTCTGACCGAGTCGTCGGAGTGGCCTCAGAGAGAAGCCGTAATCAGTAGACGACATGCACAATCCCACACTGACATGGTCAGAGGCTACATAGTCAATGAAGCGCGACCGTCAAGAACGTATCATGAATCAGCAGGCTTCTTAATCATTTTACTAAACCCACGTGTATCCGACCCCGTGGCAAGCGAAGCAGGAAAGGACTTGGTCCGCACTTGGCAGTTTGATGCCGCTTCCGCTCTTTGAATCAAAACTCTGAATTGGTAGCCATGCTGCTCTCTATGGATGGGGGTTCCAATGGCAAGAATGTATACGCGATCAGGAGACAGGGGCGAAACCGGACTCTTCTCAGGAGAGAGAGTCCCGAAGGATTCGTTGAGAGTCGAGGCATATGGGGCGGTTGACGAGTTGTCTTCGTGGGTTGGATATGCCCGCTCATTGACGGACGACAAGGAGGTCGACCATGTCTTGGAGAACGTTCAGCGAGGCCTCGTCCTGGCCTGTGCAGATCTTGCCACTCGACCGATGAGAGACAGTCCTCGGAAAGACTGCCAAGTCACTGATGCGATGGTCAAGCGCCTTGAGGCAGACGTCGACAGGCTTGACGCCGAGCTACAGCCTCTATCGACCTTCATCATTCCCAGCGGAACTGGAGCAGCCATGGCCTTGAACGTGGCCAGGACGGTCGCAAGACGCGCCGAGCGCAGAACTGTCTCTCTGGCGCATAAAGAGGAATTGAACTCTCAACTCGTTCCCTACTTGAACCGTCTGTCTTCCCTGCTATTCGTCCTTGCTAGGGTAGTGAACAAGCGTTCCGGCGTCACGGAAGCGAAGTGGGCGTCAAGACTGCAGTAGGTCGGCGCAGCTCCGGCTGTGACCCGACATTCAGGACTGTGCCTTTCGTCTTCTGCGAATCACGACCGCAGCCACCAACGCAAGGAGAACGACTGCTACAGCGATCAATGGGATTGGAAGTTCAGGCGCGGTCACCTGAAGTTCCACAGTGAGAGTATCGTCGAGGTTGTTCTTTGACTGGGTCCAGTCGAGACGCAGGTCCATCTTGTATGTCTGAGGCTGTGCCTTTGCGTCCACGTCAACTGTAAGATATGCTGTCTTGGATTCGCCTGGGCCCATCGTTCCAAGAAAATCCGTCAGGGTTCCCGTGAAGTAGTTGCCCACTCTCAGCTGGACCCTGACCGAATCAGCAGCCAGGCTTCCAGCGTTTCTTATCGTTATCTTTATGCTCGCGCCGGAATCACCCGCGTGAAGAACCTTGGGTTCCATCTGAACAACCTCGAATCTCACCTTCTCGCTCACATAGAGCGGGATCTGACCGATCTCAACTTGGCCTGTCGATTCAGAGTCCGTTACCAGCTTGAGGTTGTAGGTTCCAAGCTGTGCCCCCTTGCTCACGTCGAGGTAGAAGTCAGCCTCGCTGATTTGGCCAGGCTGCAAGGTTCCGAGGAAGAAGGCGTCTGAACCCGCCGAAGATGGCTTGAATGGTTCTTCCAAGACTAGACGCACTTGGAGGTCAGAAGTTGATCCAGTTCCAGCGTTGACGAGCCACGCCTTCACCACGACCTGATTGTCACCGGGGTAGACTTTCGTCGGCACAGTCAGCACGTGGTGAACGCGAACGTCGCCAGTCCAGACGGGGACGTCTACGTTCAAGGTCTTCTCGACGGGCAACAGCTCTCGTGCCGTCTTGTAGTTGATGATGAGCGTAAGTCTGTGAACCCCTGAACTAGCATCCGGTGCTACTGTCAAAACGAATCGCAACGTGAAAGAGAATCCTGCTTGGATGTCTCCTGCACTCTGGTCAACAGTGTCAGCAGAAACCTGCTTTCCTTCAACGTAGTAGACGTAGCTGAATGGAGCTCCTAACATCAACTTGGCGTTTACCTCATGCGCTGCAGCACCTCCAGCATTTGACAGCACGATCGACAATGGAATGTTATTGTCTCCGGGATGCACCGAGACGCCTCCAAGAGGATTCGTTCCCCAATAAACAGTCGTGACGACAATATCCGGCGCAGAAACAGCTCCAACATTGCTGACAAAAGCCGCGACAACGACAAGGATCAGGATGATTGAGAGCGCCGACCTAACGCGAGTCAAAGTTCTACTCTCCGAAGGCAACTCGCTATGAGCCTTCGATTTGTCGTATATCAATTCGCCTACTCTGGTTGTTGTCGACTCTACACGATCTGTCTTGAAGTCGTACTTCATCTAGTGCTCGTTGGCAGCTTTCGGGTAGCCTTCATCCTCTAGCTGGATTGTTGTGTGGTCGATGCCAAATTCCTCCTTCAAGATGTTGATCAGATTCGTGATAAGCTTCTTTCCGTCTGTTCCTTTGTTCACCACGACGTGACTGCTCATGCAACACATCTTGGCATCTGCGATAGACCACACGTGAAGGTCATGTACATTCTTCACGCCCTCCAATCCAAGTATTCTATGCTCTAGAGCAGAGACATCGATGTGAGGAGGAACTCCCTCAAGGAGGACGTTCACAGAATCACGTACTAGCTTCCCTGAACTGTAGAACACTAGTACACCTATCAGGATGCTGGCTATCGGGTCGGCTTGGTACCACCCAGTGAAGAACATGATCAGCCCTGCCGAAATGGCTCCCAACGAGCCCAGAATGTCGGCGACTACATGAAGAAAGGCGCCTTTGATATTCAGGCTCTCATTCCTTGATCTCGAAAGGGTTGCCGCAACCAATCCGTTGGCCACGAGGCCCAGCACGGCAATAATCAACATATTCAGGCTCTGCACGCCTGCGGGTTGTTGGATTCGCTGAAAGGCTTCATAGAATATGAAGAGCACGACTGCCCACAACAAGATACCG
>JALHTB010000065.1 GCA_022865625.1 Candidatus Bathyarchaeota archaeon | reverse complement strand
CTTGATGAGTGTACCGAACTCGTAACCTGCAGGTATTCCGTAGAAGCGCACACCGTAGTCTTGCTTTCCGACGAGGACGAGCGCTGGAACCTTGTCGATAGCATGTTCTCTTGCCTTGTTTGCATGTTTCATGAAATCATAGACTTCAACAGAGACCTTGTCAGAAAGCTGAGCGATCTCTTGAGCAAGCTCTCTGGCTTCACGGCAGAAACGGCATTCCACTTCCTGAGTGAAAACAAGCATACGAACCGGGTTGTCGAGCGACAAGAGTTCTTCTCTGATGTGCGCCTTGTGCTCCTCTGGAATCAAGCCCATAGAACCAGTCGTCCCGATGTCGATTATGAGAGTTACGACGCCACCTTTAATGTTTGATGACTTGAGCGCACGTAGGCTTCCACTCAGTCACTTATTTTAGTAGGGAGAGGACCATGGCGGTCCAGTGAGCGCCAACTTGATCATCGTCAAAGGTCCCGCTTCACCGATGTTGTCAGGACGGGTGGCAGATGCAGTCGGAGCATCTTCCCTTCAACTTGAACACAAAGTCTTCCCGGACGGGGAGACGTACATCAGATTCCCAGAATCCGTTGCCGGAAAGGAAGTAGCGGTAGTTCAGTCCTGTTATCCCCCGCAGAACAAGAATCTCATTGACCTGCTGTTCATTCTCGACGCTGCTAGGGATATGGGAGCCAAGAAGACCGCGGCAGTGGTTCCCTACTTTGCATATGCGCGCCAAGACGACGCGTACAGAAACGGGGAGGCAGTAAGCGCGAAGACGATTGCTCGGTTGGTGGAAGCAACGGGAGCAATGACCTTTTTGACGGTGGATATGCCGAGCAACAAGGCGCTAAGATTCTTCAAAATCCACTTCGAGAACTTGACGTGCATGAAGCTCGTGGGCGAGTATTTGAAGACCCTATCTCTCAGGAATCCGTATGTGTTAGCTCCTGATGATGGAGCAATCCCATTGGCGGAGACCGTGTCGACCGCTCTCGGCACAGAATATACGTGGTTCGAGAAGACAAGAGACAAGATAACGGGAAGCGTCAGCACTTCGGGCAAAGACGTTGGCTTGAAAGGCCGTGACGCAATCATCGTCGATGATGTGATCTCCACTGGAAGGACTGTTGCGAACACAGCCCAGATTGCGAAGAAACAGGGCGCAAGGAGTGTGACCGCGGCATGTGCGCACCTGCTCCTGACCGGTGACGCTCAGCACACTCTCAAGAATGCAGGCGTCGATCAAGTCTTCGGTACTGACTCAGTTGAAGCTGGGCCTGGATCACATCCAGTCTCGATTGCACCAGTGATTGCTGAAGCGTTGAGGAAGACTTGGTGAAGGAACGGCTCTTCTTCGTCGTGTCCGGAGAGCATCGCACTCTTCCTCACGCGGAGATTCGAGCCATACTCCAAGCTTGCCGAGTCGACTTCAAGGAGATTGCGGCTTCACCAAAACTGTTCAGAGTCGAAGCAGATTCCTCAGCACTTGACTTTGTGGCCAAAAGGAGTATGATGTTCGATCAGTGCGGGATCGAGATCGCGGCAACCAGACCTGGCAAAAGGAAACTGTTCTCCCTGTTGCGGAGACTGGAACTAGAGAGGCATTTCGCTGGCAGGTGCTCCTATGCTGTTCGATCGTTGCGAATTGGGAGAGCATTCAAGCAACTTCAGAGAGCGACGCTGGAACGGGAAATCGGCGAAATCATTGGCAGGAAGCAGCCAGAAGCCAGAGTCGACCTGGGTCACCCGGATATCACGTTTCTCTGCGTCGTCTCTTCGCAGGGCCTCTTGGTCGGGAAGTTGACTCACTCGAGGATTCCTGGACTCATAGCGTCAAGGAGGCCTAGGAAGAGGCCTGTCTTTCACCCCTCTACGATGCAGCCGAAACTTGCACGATGCTTGGTGAACCTTGCCAGACCGGCAGAAGGAGCATTATTGCTGGATCCTTTCTGTGGGGTAGGTGGAATCCTTCTTGAGGCGGCTGCAATAGGCTGTAGAGGGATCGGTGCAGACGCAGACCCACGGATGATCAGGGGGGCCAGAGCGAACCTGAAACACTACAGAACGGAACCTTTCGGACTTGTTGTAGAAGACGCGACAAAGATGTCTATACGCACTGTTGACTCGATTGTGACGGACCCACCATATGGCCGGGAAGCATCGACGCATGGGCGGAAACTGATCAGCCTACTTCGGGAATTCCTGCCTTCAGCATACGAAACTCTTTCTGAGAATGGTCACCTATGCATATGTTGCCCAAGCGACGTGCAGCTCCCAAGAATCGCGAGGGCAGCTGGATTCAAGCTTGTGGAGTCTCACCGCGTATACGTGCACAGGAGCCTCACCAGGCGCATCCTTGTGCTGAGAAAGAAATGATGTCTCTGGGCGATCTTGGATGAGAGTGACTTTCCTAGGAACCGGAGGTAGCGTTCCAACAAAGCAGAGAAACCTTCCCAGCTTTGCAGTCCGGACTGACGGAGGACTCGTCATGTTTGACTGCGGGGAAGGAACTCAGAAACAGTTCCTCATCGCAAAGTTGGGCTTGAACCGTGAAATGAGGATACTGATCTCTCACATGCACGCTGACCACATCCTCGGCATTCCTGGGCTCCTACATTCGATGTCGTTCATGGGTAGGAGTCGAGATCTTGAGATCTATGGGCCGCCTGGCATTCGAGCGTTCGTCCAATGCACAACGGAAACAGTTGGGTTCAGATCGATGTTTCCGGTCCGAGTCATCGAGGTCGGCGCTGGAACCGTAGTGACAACTGCTCAGTAC
This sequence comes from Candidatus Bathyarchaeota archaeon, assembly GCA_022865625.1. The sequence continues at coordinate 5,406 of JALHTB010000065.1, read as the reverse complement.
ACGATCAAGACGGTTTGGGCCGACCATGATTTTCCCTGTCTCTCATACGCGCTTGTAGAGAACGAGAAACCTGGCCGGTTCTACCCGGCAAAGGTGAGGAAGCTCGGAATACCAAAGGGCCCTCTTTGGAAAGCTCTCCAAATGGGAAAGTCCGTGAGGATTGGTGGGAAGAAAATCGATGCTTCAAGGGTTGTTGGTGAGCCGCGAAAAGGGCTGAAGATCACTTACGCAGTCGATACGAGACCATGCGAAAGAGTGGTCCGGCTCGCCTCAGGATCAGATCTGCTGGTGCATGATGGTATGTTTGCGTCAGATGCCTCTGAACGAGCAAGGGAGTTTGGACATTCTACTGCTTCTGAGGCCGCCACAGTTGCAAAGAAGAGCCGCTCTAGAAGTCTTGCCCTGACGCATTTCAGCGCGATCTACGAGGACACAAGGCAGCTTCTCGTCGAGGCAAGAAGGGTGTTCCCAAAGAGTTTCGTGGCTGAAGACCTGAAATCACTCGAATTGCCTTGAGACACCGAAGGCTTCTGGTCATCATTCTAGGTTTCTGGTTGTTTTCTGGCTCGTGAGCTCGGTGCCAACCAATCTATCACTTGTTCAGGGCTTTCAGACGTGATCGTCAGCGTGATCGGGCCAAGCGGTGATTCATCGTAGCGTTCACAGAATGAGGCTTTTCCTGCGAAAGCCGCTTGCTTGTTGAGATACACGACGATCGAAGAACCTGACACGCTGTTAAAGAGTACCTTGCGGGCGGCGTCACGGATGGCTTCTTGTCGTAGGACATTCTTGAGGTTCTCCAAGTCCTCAAGGCGGGTCATCGTTGCATACAGTCTCGAATGTCGCACGTCAGTTTTCTCGTTCACCAGATTGGCACTCGGAAATAGGTTGTGTACTGCCCTAGCTACTTTCTCTGGATCCTCTGTTGGATTGAGAGGGGTCTCAACACGCGCTCGGATCTCATTCATTTCTCTACTACCTTTGAGACCACGCGTTCCGAAGCGGCTTGAAAGTCCTCGGCCGATCCTTCGTTGACTAGCATCTCTTGTGCTAGGGCGATGACGTTTCCGATTCCAACACCGAGCTCTCTTGAGTCTCTGTCGAGGAATTCCTCCCAGCTTTTCGGATCGTCGCTTCTTCCCCTCTTCACCAGGCGATCGTACCTTGTCTTCGGAGACGCATGAACCGCCACAATCGTTACAGCATGATGTTTCCTGAGCGCGTCCACCTCAGCCATGCTTCGAACCCCCTCTACAATCCCCATTTGAGAAGAGGATGCTTCTAGTTTCGGGATCAGTCTCTCGGCCACAACGGCTGGGCCTTCCTGCTGGCGTATGTCGAGCATCACCGCTCCCATGTTCTCGGGCGTTGGGGGGAGTCCCCTTCTTGCCGTTTCTTCGCGAATGACATCGCCACAAACGAATACGGGAATGCCACGAGCACTAGCTGCACTTGAGACGGACCCCTTTCCGGCGCCTGGCATTCCGGCGATCGCGATTACTCTCTGTCTCTTCATTGATGACTATCCCGCCTTGCTCCGCCTCGGCCTAACTTGAATTGTTAAATTGCCCGGACCGATATGTGGATTTGGTTGAATGGCTTGGCCGGCGAACGGATACGGAGTTTCATTGCTGTCGACATGGATGAGGCAAGCCTAGTTTCCAAGCTCGTGGAGGCTCAGCGAGCCCTGCGGGATCTGGGAGCAGATCTAAAGCTTGTGGAGCCTGAGAACATTCACGCCACCGTCAGGTTCCTTGGAGAAGTGCCTGCCACGACGATTGAGCTCGTCAAGGAGCAGATGAATGAGGTCAAGTTTGACCCGTTTGATGCGGAATTCGTTGGATTAGGCGCATTCCCGAACCTTAGGCGGATCAATGTCGTGTGGGTCGGTATGCGAAAGGGCCACGATGAGACCTCTCGGATCTTTCAGCAGCTTGAACCTCGAATTGAGAAGATTGGATTCGCCCCTGACAGGAAGGGGTTCAGCCCTCACGTAACGATCGCCCGTGTCAAGACGGGGCGAATGAGAGATGAACTAGCGAAACTCGTTGATGAGATGCGTGATACCCCGTTTGGAGTCGTCCACGTCAACGAGCTACGCTTGAAGAGGAGTGTACTTACGCCGAAGGGCCCGGTCTACTCCACGATACACTCAGTAAGAGCAAACCAGTAACCAGATGTACGAAGTCGAGGCAACTTGAGAAAGACTCTGGACATCTACAATTCCCTAGCTCGCCAGATCACCCCCTCAAGTACCGAACGAGAGAGAGTACACAGAGTCGCCGAGCAAGTGAGAGCAAGGCTGGTTGCTGAGGTCAAACGTGATGGACTTGACGCTGAAGTGAGACTTGACGGGTCTGTAGCAAAGGATACTTGGTTGCGAGGAGACGCAGACATCGACATCTTCCTGCGTGTCCCGGTCTCACTTAGTAGAGCCGAACTCGAAGGGCGATGCCTCCGTGCTGCAAAACGAGCCTTGAAGGGCTACGCAATCGTCGAGCGTTTCGCGGAACACCCCTACGTTGAGACTCGTGTTGACGGTGTCCGCGTCAATGTTGTGCCGTGCTACAGGGTAGAGCGTGGCGAATGGCGAAGTGCTACGGATCGTACACCGTTCCACACGGAATATGTCAGGTCCCATTTGACTCCAGATCAGAGGGGAGAAGTCAGGCTCCTCAAGCGGTTCCTGAAAGGAATCGATGTCTACGGCGCCGACGTGAAGGTGTCAGGATTCAGCGGCATGCTCTCAGAGACTCTGATCATGCATTACGGCTCATTCGCAGAGACCCTGAAACAAGCACGGGCATGGAAGCCTCAGGTCACAATTGACCTGGAGAGCTACTACAAAGGCAGGGAGCGGGAAGTGCAGGACCTCTTTGAGGAGCCCCTCGTAGTTATCGACCCCGTGGATCGTGGCAGAAACCTAGCCGCCTCGATATCCCGCGGGAACCTGTGGGAGTTCATCGCAGCTGCTCGAGCGTTCTCAAGCAAACCGTCAGTGAGTTACTTTGCTCCTCGAAAGGTCGCACCGATGAGTGTTGAGAAGTTCCGTCGGGAGATGCAGCGGCGCGGCTGGAACCTTGTCGCGCTCGAGTTTGGTCGAGTGGATGCTGTCGTCGATGTGATCTGGAGTCAACTCTACAGGACAGAGAGATCACTGCGAAACCTGCTCAAGCAGGAAGGCTACAACGTGACTCGATCAGCATCTTGGAGCAACGAGAAAGACCTCAACGTGATTCTGTTCGAACTAGAGAACCTCACACTACCTCCGGTTAGGAAGCATCTTGGCCCACCTGTTGCCAGAGCTCAAGCATCTGAACTGTTCCTCCAGAAACACATGAACAGAAACCGGACTGTCTCCGGACCGTGGATTGATGATGACAGATGGACAGTCAATCAACTACGCGATAACACAAATGCAGTAGCGCTAGTACGATCTAGGATTCGCGACGGCGGGAGGCAGATTGGTGTGGCGAGCAAGATCGCACCTGTCTTGAGAGGGCATTGCGGCGTGCTGGCTGGGCGAGCACTCATCAGTTTCTACAGAAAGGACCGCGATGCCGCCAGATTTATCACGAGTTTCCTCAAGGGAAGGCCTGCATGGCTTGGGTGAAAGCTCACGCCCTTCAAGGCAGCTCGTTGAGACTAGTGATCTTGCGGCAGTACTCTGCTATCCGCGTCCGGAACCCAGCGAGTTTCAGGCGAGAATTCTCGAGCTTTCCTCTATCGGAGTCGATACTATCGAACTCACAGGGACCAAGACAATCGGACGTGCAAGGGTGCTCGGCAAGGGATGCGTGGGAATCGTCGTCAAGGCACGAATGCGCAACAATTCGGTCGCCGTTAAGATCAGGCGAACTGACGCGAACAGACTGAACATGGATCACGAGGCAACGATGCTACAACTCGCAAACTCAGTCGGCATAGGCCCCAAGCTTCTTGCGAAGAGCAGCAACTTCCTCATAATGGAGCTCGTCAACGGCATCCCGCTGAAACAGTGGACACTCCTCTTGCCGAATAGTGGCTGCAAGAGGCGCGTTCGCAAGATGCTGACGAGACTTCTCGACGACTGCTTCAGTTTGGATAAGATTGGGCTTGATCACGGTGAGTTGAGTGAAGCACCGAAGAACGTTCTAGTTGAGAGCAAGGACAGACCGCGAATAGTGGATTTTGAGAGCGCAAGTGATAATCGAAGACCGTCGAATGTGACTTCGATCGCACAGTACTTGTTGATCGGCGGTGGCCCAGCCAAACGGTTGCAGGCGATCTTGAAGTGGCGAAGGAAGAGATCGCTCATCAGTGCACTGAGAGACTACAAACAGCATCCTGACGAACAGAGATACAGGAAAATCAAGAATACCGTGGACCTGCAAACGAGCTAGGAAAAGGCTATTACTGGAATTGCGAGAGTGTGCCCGAGCGTAGGGGCCGTCGTCTAGCTTGGTCTAGACAACGATTGTCGCCAACAGGATACCAGAGCCACACGGTGGCGGTGAACCTGGGGCGCTGGCGTCCCCGCATGCGAAAGCAGCGAGGCCAGAAGTCGTGGGTTCAAATCCCACCGGCCCCACCAACTTCCATGAGTGGCAGTGCCTTCCTTCTTCTGCCACTCATACTGCATATGACAGCTGATGATTCATCGATCGCTCTTCCGATTTGCGTGTTTTTGGCAATTGCCTTATAGTTCCGGAGTGACCTGAATCGGTTGCAGTTCTCCGTGGGTTGCAGGCCAATAATATGTTGAGTAGGCAATTGGGCCGCGTGTATGTTGCCTCAATGCTCTTTGTCCTCTTCCTTTCATCGGCAGGCATGAATCTTGAAACAAGTCAAGTAGCGTCTCTGGACATGCAGATTCCAGCCGAAACACCTCCTGTGGCATCCCACGTGAAACGGACTGAGGAAGTCTCTATTCGGGAGACGGTTCGAGAATCGAGCTTTGGGTTGTGGTTTTTCCAACTGTTCTCATCTCTCAGATGTGTGCCAGGTATGATTTGCGCGTCATCCTCTTGTCTTCTTTCTCGCGATCATGTCTCTGTTCTTTCCGAATATCCAGTACCGGTAGTCTCCGTGCTCTAGCTGTCCACCTGCCTCTTGAATCTTCGTGAAGAGATTCATGGCATCTAGCATGTTCACCCATTCACCTGTTCCCTGCTTCCAAGGCTTCCAATCGATAGCTTCGACTTTCAACACTACTTTCGGTTCAGATACAGTCTCGGCCTGGGCTTGTTTTTCTGTCTTCACTGGCCTCTTGTCGGAAGGCTGTTCCGTCATTGGAGTCAACATGATCTGTAGTTTTTCGCCGCACTTTGGGCATCTAACAGTCACTTCACTCACAAGTATTCTCTCCATGTGTTACGTAGTGTGTTCGGCGCAAAGGCTTTTCCGTTGATCGGTAGATTGTGTTAG
>JALHTB010000008.1 GCA_022865625.1 Candidatus Bathyarchaeota archaeon | reverse complement strand
CGAATCCCAATTGCTGACGTAAGCAGCAATCCGACCCTATATGCCGTTGCCCGATGGCTGCGCGACCGTGCAGCCTAGGGTTTCACAGAACCGGGCTCGCCATTCTACAGGACTATTGAGAGTAGCCTTCTTAGTTGAAGGGCTCGTGCATTCTTTCGGTATGCGCCCATGTTCAGGATTTCTTCGATTTCCATCTTGTTTCACGCCTACACCTAATGGTACATCAGTGTGCCTATATAAGTACAGCATCGTTTTCCGATACATACCATGAGCACAAGGTGTCATACATCCGAAGAAGGGTGTCATACACCCGAGAAACATGCGAACGGGAACTAGCCTCATTCGCTAGTAGGCGCACGGTAGCCGATACTGCGGGCCCGTTCTGCTCTCCCTTGCGTTCTACTTGGCCAGACGCTCCAGTGTCTCTGACGCCTCTCGCATCATCTCGTCGATGACCTGGGCGACTGGCTTGATCTCGTGCACGGTACCTATGCTTTGACTGCAGGGAATGACGCCAGCATCCAAGTCGCCATCTTCGTACATGCGCTTCGTCGCCGTGCCGGCAACTATTGACAGGATCTCCCCCAGCTCAGCTTGATGTGATTCCAGCTCAGCCACTTTGAGTGCGGCGGAGTTCTTCCAGGCACGAAGGGTGTTCTGCAAGGATCCGAGAATCGGTAGCGTGTCGAGTTCTGTCGCCGATACCAAGGCTCGCTTCAGATTCTCATGAATCGGACATTCCGTCGTCACCAATAGCCGTGTACCTATGGTGACCCCGTCGGCACCCAGGGCCAATGCAGCCAGTAGTCCTCTTCCGTTGGTGATGCCACCAGCAGCTAGGACCGGCACCTTGAGCGCTTCTACAGCTCGGGGCACAAGAACCATCGTGGTCAGTCCGACCTCGCCTATGTGCCCGCCTCCCTCGGTTCCAAAGACCGTTACGGCATCTACCCCGGCTTTCTCGGCGCTCAACGCGTGTCGGACGCTAACGCATTTGTGCATCGTTTTGACGCCTCCAGCCTTCAGTCGCGCAAGCAAGTCTTCCGGCGGACGATGTCCACTAGTCTCTACGATCGGCGCATGCTCCTCCAGTATCACGTCGACGTAGAGGTCGTTGTCGATGGGACGCATTGCGGGGAATAGGCTTAGGTTCACACCGAATGGCTTCTTCGTGAGAGCTCTTACCCTGCTGACGGCCTGGCGGAATTCCTCTTGGTTCTCATACATAGCAGAGGCCATCATCCCCAACGCTCCAGCATTCGAGATTGCCGCCACGAATTCCGGCTTGGAGACGTGCATCATGGCGCCGCCGACGATAGGGTACTCAACATCTAACAGTTTGGTCATTCGAGTCTCGAACATGAGTCGACTCCACCTAGCGGGTCACGAGATCACAATTTCACACTTTCTACAGCTTAACGGAGGGCAGTTGAAGCCTCCTCCCTCCCCGAGAAGAGCCCGTGTGTAGGAGAAAGTTCCAACTAGGTAGTCTTCGGTGGCGGTTTGACTTTCTTTCTGGACTGCGCCGGCTTCATTTTCTCAGGAGGCATCTCATCTGTCGCTACTGGTCGGGTTGGAGTCAGTGGGGCAGGCTTAGGCTGCGACCTAGTGATCGCGATTGCGACCAGCCCGATTCCAAGCACGAATGCGCCTCCGATGCCAAGCGCCATTGTCGCGTACAGGATCGTGCTGTCAGTTCTCCAAACAGCTCTCACATTGTGAGGTGAGTCCATGATGATCGTGCCGGTTGAGGAACTTGACTCCACGTCTCCGGTCCATCTGTCAAAGACCTGTCTCACTCCGTATCCAGTTTCAACCTGAGTTGTGACTGAGAACCCAGCGGAGTCCCCGGCGTCATACCATCCTCCTCCTTGGGCGGCTCCGTATTCCGATGAGACCGTGAGAAGATACTGTGTCCTGTAATGCGCTACGATGGTGTGAGGAACATCCATCGTGACCTCGATGGGATTTCCTGATACTGGAACCGAATCGGCTATCCAATGCTGAAAGACATAGCGGATCCCATCACCACCCGGAATCTGTGAGGGCACAGCACCTATCGATACAGACTCACCTGAAGCGTACCAGTCCTCCCCAGTTGCATAGGTGATGCCCGGAGGATCCACTGACACCTTCAGATAGTTCTCGATGCGATAGTTCGCGACAATGGTTTTTGCAGAATCCATCGTGACTGCGCCGCTGGGTGCGCTCCCTGAGAAGTCTCCGCTCCAATGTGAGAAGACGTAACGCTGGTTTGCGCCAGCGGGCACGATGACAGAAGCCAGGCTGAATGATGCGACTGTGCCTTGGTTGTACGTTCCCTTGCCATTCACGGAAGCGATCCCGGCCGGATTAGTATCGACCTTGAGTTCGAACGTCTTCTTTGTCTCAGTGCTTGGTGTGTAGTAATCATAGGGGTACGTGTAGTGCCACCAAGGCCCCCAGTAGTAGGTATAACACCGTGAGTAGTCCCACGGGTAGCAATAGTACCAGTAGTACTGGCCCGGAGAATCAGCGATTACGCTGTGCGACGAACTCTGAACTGTGGAACCGTTTCTGATTAGACCGGACGCGGTAACCACACTCGGGCATAGTATCGACAAAGCCAGAAGCATCAATAGGAAACAAGGGGTCGAGGCTGGAAACGATCTAGCCAACATGTCTCAACTGCCGGTGGACTGTTCCCGGACTGTATTTCTGCATTACGTAGTTTTGACTCCGGAGCCGCGCTCGATTTTGTCCTGCTGCTGGGATTCCATTTTCTCCTATCGAGTTCTTCAGCTCAGGAACTAGTCTACATCTTCAGATTCCATTCGTTGTTGCCGTACTTCTCCTTGACTAGACCCGAGACCGCGTTCAGTTCCTGCCCTGTTGCTGGTCCGGCAACAAGACGTGCTTTGAACATTTCTGCGAAAGCGTCGCTGAGGCTTCTCTTGACACGGTCGATCGAGATGTCTCTGCCGAGTTCCCTCTCCAGGGAGGTCACGGGAGCACGAGTGCTTTGAACGAACTTGGCAGGCGCTGTCGTCTGCTGCAGTCGGAGGACCTTCCACACCATCTCAAGATCCGTATTCGCCAAGATCGAACCATGATAGAAGATGGACCCCCAGCGAATCGCTCCTGCTCCACCTGAGATCTTTCGTCCGTGAACAATTATCGTGTTGACGGGGACTACAGTCGAATCCAGGCCTAGCCTTCGTAAGCAGATAACGACGCAATCGAGGGCCTGTCTGGATACTAGATTCTGGAACTCAAGGCTTGAGTGGGATGGCTTCGGCGTACATACTGAGTAGTTCAGATTTCCTAGGTCGTGATAGACCGCTCCACCTCCGGTGAAACGTCGGACGACTTCCACGCCCAGCTCTCTACAGGCGTCCAGTTGCAGCTCAAGCCCCGCGGACTGATTCTCACCGATGACTGCAGCCTTCGAGTTCCTCCACAGGCGAAGAGTCGGGGACGACTTCCCGTTTCCAACCTCTCTCGCCAACGTCTCGTCAAATGCAAGATTAGATGGAGCATCAGAGTACTCGAAGTCGAGAAGACGCCAGGTCTGCATCTTCAATTCACTCTGAAATGAGCAAGGATATGCTGACCGTCGGTTCTTGGAAGAGGGCGCATATTATCGTTCTGCAATGCCCGACCGGAATCTGTCCACTCTCTCGGGTAGAAAGGTATAGAGTTTGAAGTCGCTGATGTATCGACCAATCTTCGCAATGATTCCGGGAGCTTCCGTCCCGAGCGTGCAGACGAGCGTATGTGCTGTAAGAGCCAATTCCTCTAACTCAGCAATGTCCCTCTCGACTCTCGAGAGACGCATGGCCTCACGTAGTCTGTCCTGGAAGCCCCCGACCGCGATTATTCTGTGTAACCTTTGCCTTCTCCACTGTTCGAATTGAGCGACTTGGTCGTCCGAAAGCCAAGCTTCGACACGTCTACCATCACGATCTATTGACGTGATTCTGACGTATATGGGAACATCCTCATGGATGCAGTAGGTTCCTGCAATCTTGTCAACGGGAATGTCTCTTCCGTCGCACAGTTGAGCTGCCAACCCTTCCCTGGCTATCACCGTCTTGACACGCGTGGAAACCGGTCCAATTTCAACTTCGACTGTCTGCCGTTTCAGGTCGATCTTGGTCACGTATGCTTTGAGATTGTCATCAATCTCAACTTCCGAGAATTCACAAGGCGCGATCCGGAACTTTCTCTTGACGAGTTCCGTGAAGACCTCAGAATCCGTTCCTTGGACTCCGATCCTGACGAATCCGTTGCTAGTCACCCCTTCGAATCGCACTGAAACATCCAAGCCAGAGGACAGCTGGCCAAGTCTCGCTTCGAGAGGTACTCTCAAAGCCTTTCGGTCAAGACGCGGAATCCTCTCGGCTGTCACGAGGTCGGTGTTCATGGTGATCGGACTCACATCGGCAAAGGGGCGGAGAGGGATTGGTGTGTCACTGCTTAAGCTCGTCTTCTATCTGCTTAATCCGCCTGTCCAAGAACTCAACAACGGGAGTGTTGTCTGTGCTCTCAAGTTGGCCGCCACATTTCGAACACCTGAAAGATGACTCCATAGCCTCTTCGAACGTGACTCGCACATCACCGCACTTCTTGCACACGAAGAAGCTGTGGTCTCTCTCATAGTCGAGCTTCTGCCTCAACTTCTCAAGAACACGCCTCTTTCTACTGCGGATGAAAGCATCCAGCTGATCCGTCTGCAGCTTCCAGTAGAAGATGAACCAACTCGTCTTCTCGTCACGCACACGGGTGCATGAGACCAAGCCATGGTCGTAGAACTTGTAGAGAATCTTCCTTACCGTGTTCAGCCTCACTGTGGATTCGTTTGCGAGCATCTCGTCGGTGGCTTCACTCTTCTTCTTCAGGATGTTGATCACCGTGACCGCATCTTCACCACCGAAGAGACGAGCGACCTTCGCCAGCTCCTCATCCAAAACTGCCAAGTCAGAGCCATCTCCGAAGCGGACACATACCCTTAGTCAGTTATCCCTTTAATCTTCTTCCAATTACCCTAGAGAGTAGCCGTGAGAACCTTTTCAGCCTCGAAGCCTCACTCTACTACTGGCAGGCATCAGAGATTGACCGAGCAACTTGTCGTCCTTCGCCTTGGACACAGAATCCCGCGGGACTTCAGGGTTACCACCCACGTGTGTTTAACGGCCAGAGCTTTCGGTGCAGATGGACTAGTCCTTGCGGATGTCGTCGACACTGCATTAGAACAGACGGTTCGGGACGTTACTCAGCGATTCGGAGGCACCTTCTGGATCAAGATGGATCAACCATGGAGACAGGTGATGAAGAACTGGAAGGCAAACGGGGGAGACATAGTCCATCTGACGGCATACGGATTGCTGCTGCCGCAGGTGATCGACGAGATTAGAGCCTCACATAATCCAAAACTCGTGGTGGTGGGTGCGGAGAAGGTTCCGGGTGAAGCGTACGAGCTTGCAACATGGAATGTTGCCATAACGAACCAGCCGATAAGTGAAGTCAGCGCGTTGGCTGTATTCCTTGACAGGTATTTCGAAGGAAAGCAATTCTCGACAGAGTTCAGGAATGCAGAAGTGAAGATCGTTCCTTCAGCGCGGGGAAAACAGGTTGTGAACCTGACCGAAAAGAGAACCTAGGTGGGTTTTGCTTCTAGATCGCGTGCGTCTTTCTCTTCCTTCTTCCGTATCCTGGCGACATCAGCGAGGGTGATCTCCTTTGCCGGAGTCGTGGAAGGCTTTGGCAGAGGTGGCTCGCTTGTGGGCACCAGCAACTTGACGCGTAGGACGTGCTCTAGTGCCTTCGCCAATCGTATGTCAGGGGCCATCTTGCCAAGCTCTATCTTCTGGATGATCGAGAGATGCTCTTTGACCTTCATCGCGAGCTCTTCCTGGGTTAGGTCATGCTTTCTTCGGCCTTTCTGTATGATCTGTGGATAGTTGTCTGCAATATCGAGCTCCCGAACCTCTCTCGGAGCTCGCCCATCAGCCAGACGAGTTGGAGCGGGGCGGGGTACCACTATAGGCATCGGCTTTGCGGTGGCGCCGGGCTTTGTTGGAGGAGGCCCCCTGGGCTCTTCGTACGGTTTGCCCAGTCTAGCACACGATTCGCATGCCATCATTCGTGCGCCCTCGATGACGACCCGATTCGGTTTTCCGTCGATCTGGCGCCCGCAGATGTCGCAGTTCAAAATACGAACCCGACCGCGCAAAAGGAACCATGTCCACGCTTAAATGGTTTGGTCGTTCTAGTCGAAGCGTGTCACCTGATGCAGAAAGCGACCTGGCAAGATCTCAGGAAACTGAGAGGCATTGCGAACTACCAATTCGGAAAACGCCTAGGTGACAAACTCTTCAAGGGCAAGATCGAAATCACAAGATCGGGAAAGACAAACAAGATACGTCTAATCTTTCGCGACGGCAAGTTGATTTCCACTCTGAGGGCGAGAGACGGCTTTCTAGCCCTGACACCTCAAGGGGCTGACTTCATCTTGAGATCAATGAAGACGCCCCCTCGACTCGTCATGGTCCGCAGCGACGTAGCGGAGTTCATCAAAGCCGGCAGAAACGTCTTTGCAAAACACGTTGTTTCAGCCGACCATTCGATCCATCCCCAGGACGAGGTCATAGTAGTCGACGAGAAACGAGAACTGTTAGCCGTTGGGCGAGCACACTTGGCTGGATTCGAGATGACTCAGTTCAAGCGAGGGGCAGCCGTGAAGACGAGACGAGGCATCGGAACAGACACAACAGCCTTATCCCAAAACGAATGATCACGAATCTTGGTCGGTTGTCTCGAAGATGGCATACAAGGCATACAAGGCTGTGAAGGGAGCCCCTCAGGGCAGAGATGCCAAACGAATGATGCAGAAGATGGGGATGCAAGTCGACGAGATCGAGGGAGTAACCGAGGTGCTAATACGGACCCCTACCCGCGAGATCGTCATCGAAGAACCCGCCGTCACGTCAGTCGTTGTTCAAGGACAGAAGATGTACCAAGTCACCGGCGGATCATCCCATGAGAGAACTCCAACAGCCGAAGCGCCTCCACTAGAAATTCCAGAAGCAGATGCCAAACTGGTTGCAGAACAGACCGGTAAATCACTAGATGAAGCAAAGACTGCGCTGAAAGAAGTGGGCGGAGACCTAGCAGAAGCGATTCTCAGACTCAAACAGAAAAATCAAGCCTGAGCATACGTATCCAACCATTCTAGCTCAAGTAGCAGGCTGATGTTGGTCATGGATAGCACGCGACACCTGATTGTGGGTGGAGGATTAGCTGGCGGATCCGCGGTTGAAGCAATCCGCGCGCGAGAGCATGAAGGGCGCATCGTGCTCGTGTCAGATGAACAGCATCTGCCTTACGATCGCGTCGCACTTTCAAAGGGATATCTGACAGGGAAACTCCGCCAAGAGAGCCTCTTTCTCCAGGAACCCGAATTCTACCAGCAGCAGCACGTAGAGGTCCTGCTTGGCCACCGCGTACAGCGGCTGAATACTTACTCTCGAACCGCGGTCTTGGACGATGGTCGGGAGCTGAAGTTCGAACGCCTTCTGTTGGCGACCGGTGGCCGTCCGCGTCGCCTCCCAATACCAGGCGGCGACCTGCCTGGAATCTGCTGCCTCCGTACCATAGAGGACTCCGACGCAATTCGAGCGGCCATGTCCTCGGCGCGCCGTGCGGTGATTGTGGGTGGGGGCTTCATCGGATGCGAGATCGCCGCGGCCTGCGTACAGAAAGGACTCGACACTACAATAGTCGAGTTTGGGCCGTCACTCCTGAATGTGCCACTCGACTCTGAGACCGCCCAATGGACAACAGAGTACTTCACCGAGCAAGGCGTCCACGTTCTTACAAACGAGGTGGCGGCCCGTTTTGTGGAGGCAAATGGTCGAGTTGCTGGAGTCGAGACAAAGACGGGGAAGAAGGTTCTTGGTGATTTTGTCGCGGTCGGTATCGGGATCGCACCTAACGTGGAACTGGCCCAAGAAGCCGGGCTTCCGGTTGACAAAGGAATCTTAGTCAATGAGCAACTTGAGACAGAAAACAAAGGGATCTATGCAGCTGGCGATGTTGCGTCTTTCTACAGTCCACTGTACGGCAAGCATCTCCGACTCGAACACTATGACGTTGCTGTGAAACATGGTGAGATAGCGGGAGCCAACATGGCGGGAGCTCAAGAGAGATGCATCGATTTGCCACACTTCTTCTCAACCATGTTCAAGTTACGAATTGAAGTGTGGGGAGATGCGACACAGCGAGATGTGGTTGTTCGACGCGGCCCACTAGAACTTTCGGAAAGGGAAGGATTTGCGCAGTTCTATCTTAGCCAGGGACGCGTGCAGGCCTATCTATCGGTCATTCGCCCCTCCAAGGAAGCAGAGGCTGCTAAGACTCTGATTCTGAATCGACTGTCCATCGAAGACGTCTCGCTTCTCAGCGATGAGTCAGTAGATCTCACAAGTCTGGCCAATTAGAATTCCAAGTGAGATAGGTCCTCGAGGTGCCGCCATCCCTTTTATCCCGGATCCTCATCGATGTGAGGAAGTAACGATGAACAACCAGGTGACCTTGAGGATGAACTTCGAGGAGAAAGTCTGGAAGCTCATGGAGAGGATTCCTAAAGGTAGAGTTACAACCTACGGTCAGATTGCCAGGCAATTGAACACCAAGGCATACAGGGCTGTTGGGAATGCTTGCCGCAAGAATCCCTATGCCCCAAGAGTCCCATGCCACAGAGTAGTAAGATCTGACGGGACCATTGGCGGCTTTGGAGGAAAGACCTCTGGCAAGACCGTGAAAGAGAAGACTCGGTTGCTAAGAAGGGAAAACGTCGAAATCAGGAACGGAAAGATCGTCAATTTCAAGAAGATCCTCTTCAAGTTCTAAACAAGAGAGAGCACACACGACGGTTCCTCATGATCGTGATTCCTCTACAAGTCACGCGATTCGAACTCACCAGATGACTCACATGCAAATTCAATAGTTCAAATTACGATGCTCACACCAAGGGACCCACACACAACAATCCAACCCGATCCAGACAGCTGACCGCGTGACTCGTCCGACAAGTGTTATAGTTGTCGAAAGATTCGAGACTCTAGCTCATCAGCTGAGATCCATTCTCCAACAGGGTTATCAGGAAGGTTATGCTGAAACGTCGTTCTCGTGGTTTCGATGGGTTTCTGCAAGGTGAATGTCGACGCGAAAGAGGATGCGCCGGTTGAGGAAGAGGGGGCGGAAGGTGTGAAGATTAAGTGGCTGCTTGACAAGTCGGTGGGCGCTCCAACATTCGCAATGAGACATTTCACGATCCAGCCGGGAGGACACACGCCGCTTCACAGTCACGATTGGGAACACGAGGTCTATGTCCTCGAAGGCAAGGGTTTTGTGAGGCATCAGGCCCGAGAATATGAAATTGGACCCGCAGACGCGATCTTTGTTCCTCCGAATGAACTGCACCAGTTTCGAAGCACCGAATCCAGCCATCTACGTTTCCTCTGTATGGTCCCCACATGATTCTATGGTTCAAATCTGGGTGCCCGCACCAAGGGACCCACACACACACACAAAACTACTCATCCCATGAGGGTCCAAATTACGACGCCCGCACGACCTGACCCACACACAACTCCTCCTCTCTTCCTGACGGTTCGAGTCTTAATGTTGCCGAACGCTCTTCTCGAGAGACGTCTTGATGTAGTCGTGCAGCAATATGCATCGCGTCTTAAGATAGGGGAGCAGACGACTGTGAGACGTTTAGGAATCGCAACTACGGGCGGAGATGCCCCTGGCATGAATGCGGCTGTCAGGGCGACTGTGAGAACAGCCGTAGCAAATGGTCTGAAAATCATCGGCTTTGAAAGAGGATACGCAGGAATCCTTGCCAACGAATCCCGAGTCCTAGACGCGAGAGCGGTAGGTGGCATTATTCACCTCGGCGGAACCTTTCTGAAAACAGCCAGAGCTGATGAAATGAAGACAATGGAGGGAATATCGAAAGCAACTATGGTGCTCAAGCAGCACGATCTTGATGGCCTCGTAGTGATTGGCGGTAACGGTTCGATGAGGGCAGCCTGCCAGCTTCACGAGGCAAGCAGTATTCCAATCATAGGCATACCTGCGACCATAGACAATGACCTAGCAGGCACCGACACGACAATCGGTTTCGATACCGCCGTGAACACCGCGCTCGACGCCATAGACAAGATCAGAGATACCGCAACCTCTCACGAGAGGGTTTTTGTTGTTGAGGTGATGGGCCGTAACCGAGGCTTCGTAGCCTTGGAGGTAGGCATCGGAGCTGGCGCGGAGACAATACTCGTACCTGAGATAGAGTACGACATCGACAAGATATGCCAATGGCTCATGGAGAGCCATCGTCGTGGCAAGAAATCCGCAATAGTAGTCATGGCTGAAGGCGCTGGAGACTCCATGGGAGTAGCTCAGATAGTAAAGGACAAGACCGGGTTCGAGGTCAGGCTCACACGACTCGGGCACATACAGAGAGGCGGGCATCCCACCGCCCAAAGCAGGTTACTTGCCTGCGAGATGGGTGCAGCAAGCGTCCAGTTCCTGCTCGACGACAAGATAAGAGACATGACTGGGATCCAAAGCGGCCGCATAGTCCCAGTTGATCTAGAGTATGCTTCCGCAGCCGAGAAGCCCATAGACAAACGACTACACAAACTAGCGCAAGCGCTGGCGACCTAGACGCGTGAAAACCGCGGGCTCAAATTGGGATGCCTGCGCTAAGGGTTACGACGACGGAAGATTACCTACCAAATGTTCTTTTCAAGAAGGGCAGAGCCCCTTTTCTCAAGCTCTCTGAGCAAGTCTACAGTGCAGGCGAGCCGCAGTACTGTTCCGGTGAAACTTGTCAAAGAAGAGACTGGCAAGAAAGCGTCGCCGACCACATGACCCAATGGGTGGACCACACGGTAGACCACATGGCTACCGAAGTAGGTAACAATGTTTCTTGTCTTGTGTTGACTCGGACGTCTCAGTCAGAATTTTCGTCATCTTGATCGGGTTCGTGTTCGATCTTTCTCCGTGCCAAGTCTCTATCAAGAAGCATTCGGCAACCTTCTCAAATTCCATTCAACAATCGCCGCTGGGGAATGCAACAACTCTTCTATCCAACAGCAGGGTTCAACGAGCTTGTCAACTGGCCTTACTCGAAGATCGCAGAGCTTCGGGGAGGGAAGGGCTACGTGTGTGTGGCTCGGCTGGTGCGGGCACTTGAATTTGAACCGTCGTTGGTAGGAGCGGTTTTGTGTGTGCTCACCAGTTGACTAGGCAGCTCTTGCCTGTTTCTCCATTCGGCTCTTTATCCGCTTCAATCTGAAGAAGTCTTCACGCTCACGTTCTTCCAAGTGCATCTGGATGTATCTTATCGATCCGAGAACGCGTGGAATTATTATGTAGTCAAGTGAGTTGACACGTCTTTTAGTTGAGGCTATGGCTTCTGCGAGTTTTCTCGTCGCTGCTTCTGCACTTGACAGCTCGGCAATCGCCTTCAAGGTCTCAGCCATCTTCATCGTCGCATCGTCCAGTCTCGCTGACGTCGCTAGCAGGTTGTAGGGCGCACTCTTGAGCGGTGACACTTTCAGCTGCATGTCTGGCAAAGTGACGCCGATCACGTTTCTTGTCTCAGCTTCGAGATCGAAGCGGTCTTCGACTCCAATGGATAGTTGCTCGAGTTTCGCAGAACCATGGATCATCTGGGTTTCTATGAAAAGGGCGTATGCTTCTTCCAGAAGCGCATGAGAACGTTCTCTCAGCGCAGATATGTTGCGGACGGATTCGAAGAATTCAATCATGAGGGCGTCCAGTTTCTCTCTTAGAAGGTCTCTTCCTCTTTCTGCGATGTCCCGCCTCTTTCTGAGGGCGAGCAGCTCCATCCGCGTTGGATGAATGCCCGGAATGACTTCAGACATTATGCGTTCCTTTGCCCCTGTGTTTAGGATGGTGCTTCGCGATTGTTGACGGATCGATGCGTTTGAGCTCAACTTCGGGCAGCATAGATAGGAGATCCCAGCCGAGGTCAAGTGTCTGTTCTATGTCTCTGTTCTCGTATTCGCCTTGTCTCACAAATCGTTTCTCGAAGGCATCGGCGAAGTTCAAGTAGAGTTTGTCTCTGTTCGAAAGCGCCTCTTCTCCAACCACTGCGACTAGGTCACGGAAGGCGCGCCCTTCAGCATACGCGTAGTAGAGCTGGTCTGAGACTTCTCTGTGATCCTCGCGTGTCCTATCTTTCCCTATTCCTTCCCTCATGAGACGCGACAGCGACGGAGAGACATCTATCGGAGGATAGATGCCGCGTCTGTGGAGCCCTCTATCGACGATGAGTTGCCCCTCGGTTATGTAACCGGTCAAATCGGCGATCGGATGAGTGATGTCGTCGTGTGGCATGGTCAAGATCGGCATCTGCGTGATCGAGCCCTTGCTGGTGTGCGTCCTTCCAGCCCGCTCGTATATTGTGGATAGGTCGGTGTACAAGTATCCAGGATAACCTCGTCTTCCCGGCACTTCTTCTCGAGCAGCCGAGATCTCCCGAAGCGCTTCTGCATAATTCGTCATGTCAGTAAGAATAACCAACACGTGCATGCCCAGTTTGAATGCAAAATACTCGGCCGCTGTGAGCGCGACCCTCGGTGTGATTATCCTCTCTATCGCAGGGTCGTCGGCCAAGTTCACGAACATCGTCACATGCTCGAAGGCACCTTGTTTCTCGAAATCCTCTCGGAAGAACCTGGCCTCGTCGGCTGTGATGCCGATGGCCGCGAATACAATTGCGAAGGTTTCTCCTGAGCCTCGAACCTGAGCTTGTCTCGCAACTTGCGCTGCGACTGCATTGTGTGGAAGACCTGCACCGGAGAATAGTGGAAGCTTTTGTCCTCTGACAAGTGTGTTCATTCCGTCGATTGCCGAGATTCCGGTCTGAATGAATTCTCTCGGGTAGGTTCTTGCGTAGGGGTTGATTGGCGCACCGTGAACGTCCCAGTAGTCTTCGGGTATGATATTCGGCCCACCGTCGATTGGATTGCCGCTGCCGTCCATGACTCTGCCGAGCATGTCCGACGAGACTGAGAGCTTGATGGTCTCGCCTGCGAATCTGACGGCGGTCTTTTCAACATCTAGTCCAGAAGTGCCTTCGAAGACCTGAATGACGGCCATCTTGTCGCTTATTTCAAGGACCTGTCCTCTACGCTCGGAGCCGTCAGGAACGGCGATCCTAACGAGTTCCCCAAAGCCAACGCCCGTGACAGCTTCCACGAACAGGAGTGGCCCCGCGATCTTCGTGATGGTTCTGTATTCTCTCAACATGAGACTCATGCGGGTGATCCCTCCGAGCTGACTGCCTCAGCAGTAAGCTGCCTGAACTGATCCTCCAGTCTCTGCTCGATCCCTTTCGCAACTTCCCCGAATCCTTCCGATGGCTCGATCTTACATCGAGCGATGTCGTGCCTGACGGGGATGTCGAGTATGCGTTGCAGGGACACTCCTTGCTCAACCGCCTTCGTCATTCTCTCATGGAACTTCAAGATCAGGCGAATCATCTCGGTTGTCTTCTCAGGCGAGCAGTAACTGTCGATTGGGTGCTGCGCGCTTTGCATGAGGAAATCCTCTTTGATCATGCGAGCCGCTTCCAATGTTGCCCTCTGACTTTCCGACAGAGCATCTGGGCCGACGAGCATTACGATCTCTCTGAGCTCTTCATCCCGTTGCAAGAGGGACATGGCATCTCGTCGCAGATCCTTCCATGGCTGCTTGGTCTTCGTCCGATACCATTCCTCTACCGAGTCGAGGTAGAGCGAGTAGCTCGTGAGCCAATCGATGGCTGGGAAGTGACGTCGCTCCGCCAGCGACTTGCTCAGAGCCCAGAAGACTTTGGTGATCCGAAGTGTATTCTGTGTAACCGGCTCTGAGAAGTCTCCGCCGGACGGCGAAACTGCCCCTACTGCGGATATTGAGCCTGCTCTTGACTCGCTGCCAAGGACTTCTACTCTACCCGCGCGCTCATAGAATTCGGCCAGCTTGGATGCGAGATAGGCGGGGTATCCTTCCTCACCCGGCATCTCCTCAAGTCTGCCGGAAATCTCTCTGAGCGCTTCTGCCCATCTGGACGTGGAATCCGCCATCAATGCGACATCGTAGCCCATGTCTCTGAAGTATTCCGCCATCGTGATACCCGTGTAGACACTGGCCTCTCGTGCCGCTATCGGCATGTTCGACGTATTCGCGACCAATATCGTCCTAGCCATGAGCGGCTGCCCGCTTCTAGGATCCTTCAGCTCCGGAAATGTCTCAAGGACCTCGGTCATCTCGTTGCCGCGTTCACCACATCCCACATACACTATGATCTCGGCATCTGCCCACTTGGCAAGCTGCTGCTGCATCACAGTCTTGCCGGTCCCGAACCCTCCAGGAATGGCCGCCGTTCCACCCTTTGCTATTGGGAAGAGGAAATCCATTATTCTCTGGCCGGTGACGAGCGGTACGACTGAGGCAAGCTTGGACTTGATTGGTCGAGCCTTTCTGACAGGCCACGTGTGCATTAACTGTAGCTTCACGACTCCATTCTGTGTCTCGACTTCAGCGACGTCGTCTGTGACTTTGTAGTCGCTCTCTTTTGCGATCGTTTTGATATTGCCTGCAACATCTGGGGGTACGAGAATACGTTGGGTGACCAGTACAGTTTCTCGCACTTCACCGAGAATGTCGCCTCCAATAATCTTCTGGCCTGCCTTGACTTTCGGTACGAATGCCCAAGTCTTCTTTCGATCGAGCGCCGGAGACGTGACGCCGCGCTCGATGAAGGTTCCTGCGATCTCTCTGAGTGTTGGGAGAGGTCGCTGTATTCCGTCGTAGATCTGGTTGATCATGCCAGGGCCTAGTTCCACGGAGAGAGGTTTGCCGGTTCTTTCTACATGCTCGCCTGGTTTGATTCCGACGGTCTCTTCGTAGACCTGAACGGTCGCTCGGTCGCCCTCTACTCTTATGACCTCGCCGATGAGGCCTGCCTCGGCGACTTTGACGAGTTCGTACATTTGGGCGCCCAGCATATCCCGAGCTACAACGACCGGCCCCGCGATCCTCTCGATTATCCCTGGCTTGTACAACTGCATCGACCGAGCCGAATGCTGCGCCCCAGTGAAACGGTGTTGGTACGATTTGGACCGCAATTAAGCGTTTCCAGAACCAGAATCCGAGCGGTCAGCTCCAGTACTTTGACCCGTCTCTCTTGCTTATACTCGCCGTACCCCAGTTCTTGACTTGATGCAAGCGATGATATCGCTAAATGAGATCAAGCGAAATAGCGAGCAGCTCGTCGAATGCACAGTCAGAATCGAGCAGATGCTTGCTCAACTGAACGCGATTGAATGCTGACGCGCTCTACAGCAAGTGGCGGCCTTTCTCCATCAGCTTCCTGTTGTCGACCCAGAGAGTTGCATCTTTCATGATCGCGTCGATGTGGGTCTTCGATTCCCAGTCGGCGCCTGTATCGTCAGGGTAGGGATCTCCAAAGGCAACATGGACATATGGAATCTTCTCGTCTTGGAGCAGTCTTCCGATCAATTGCTTCACGTATATGTTCGTCCCGATCGCGAACTCTCCTAGTCTGTTACTGTTCTGATCTGTTTGTAGGTACTTGACCAAGTCTTCTCTCAGTTCTCTATTGGAGCATTCGATAGTTTTCAGGTTCGCTCGCGAGTCTTGGACACTTATCCTGACCGGCGATTTCTCTAGGACACCGTATTTCTGATCGAACCAGTCGCCCAGCTCATCGGCTACGACGGTTCCGTTGGCCGTCCAAGCTGCTGTGTGGATCTCGCCATCTGGAAGGTTTCCCCACTTGCCCTTGGTATGAAAGAGGCCGTCGGACACCTTCCACCTCCATTTGGGATTGAACTCCACAGACAAGTCCGATCCTGCCGGGCTGGTGACGCGTGCTTTCTTGGCTGTGGCCACGATCTGGTGGATCCGATTGGTAATGTCAGAGATCTTCCCGTAGTCGGCACACATCCCCTCCTGCATGATCTGCTCATTTATGGACGGCATGTGCCCGTGCCGCGCGTACTGCTTTGCAAGCTTGATCAGTGGTATCCTCATGGCCAATTCGCCGCCTATGCTCCGCGCAGCATAGAAGGTCACGTTTGCCCACGGGACGAGTCCCTCCAGAGGCTTCGGAAGTGAGGTCAATGGTCGCTTGCCGAAGTCTTCGAGGAAGACTGTTTTCACATTCCCCGGAGACGCTTTCTGTGCGGCTCTGTCCAGCGCCTCACCAATTGTGCGAGTGAAAGAATCAGTGACTACCAGCACGTGCTCGCCTGGCTTGACGGCCATGCAGACCTCAACTGCCACGCGTGCACCTTCATCTACCGTACCCAATGCAGAAGACCAAATGTTCCATGAAACGAAATAGTGTATTAACGCTTGCCGGCCGAATGCGCACTAGTCGTCAGAGCATCGCAGAGTTATATCTTCACGACTAGTGAGAATTCTGAGACGAGGACTGCTGCCACTTGATTCCAATCGAATTCCTCGATGACTTGGTGCGTCTGAAAGCTGTTCCGAGAAGCGGCTGGATATCCTACAAGATCAGCAAGTACGACGTTGAATCCGTTTCTTCACATTCATACTCGGTTGCTGTGATAGCGCTGGCAATGTCTGAGACGATGCGATTGACAAATCACGTTGTGAGTGTGGAGCAGGTTCTGAGGATGGCGATCCTTCACGACTTGTCGGAATCTCTGACCTTTGATATCAGCAAGGCGTATCTCCGATATCTCGGCAGAAAAGGTTCTCAGCTGAAAGAACATATCGAACGCAAAGCCATCTCACATATCTTGGCAGGTCTTCACAACGAACAGCTTGAACGAACATTCAGGACGACCATCGGAGAGTATCACACCTCGAAGTCGCTCGAAGCAAAGATTGTTCACTGCGCTGATGCCTTGGATCTCCTGCTGCAGGTCATAGAGTACGAGAGAATGGGATACTCAAAGACCACACTCGATCCCATTTGGAAGGAAACTAGAGTCAAACTGGAGAGCTATCAGCTCGGACTTGCCAATCAATGGTCGAGAGAACTGGAGCGAGTCAGAAGAGGGCTACATCGTAGACATAGACGAGCGAAGTGATCGTCTGTTTCTGTCAGACGATCCTGATGTGTTCGTTTGAGACTTGTACGATTCCTGCGTCGGGGTCAAGCGCCCAGATCCCGAACTCGTTTATTTCCGGGTCAGCAACCAAGGCGACAACGAACGGTGAGAACTGGAGTAGCTTGCCGTGCGTGTCCAAGTCTGTCTCTGACATGAATAAGCCGAAACCTGGGTGAGAGTGATACCAGCCGACGATTCTGCCTTCAACCTTCCCTCGTACAATATCGTCTGCTATTCGTGCTAACTTGTCGGGGGAAAGGACGCAAATTGTGTCCGAGTCTTCGTTTCCTCCAGGGACGACATCGTTGATCCAGAGCCCATCGTCGAGCATGAAGCCGATGAGCAGCCCGATACGCTCGTACGGACGCCTCACGTCGGCTCCGATTCGGTCAAGCACTGTGCTGGTGATGTTGATGTTGAACAAGCCGTTCGCCGTCTAGGGATGTCCTGCAGTACTCTGATGTACTGAGATAAACCTTGACGCTGAGATGGCCTTTGTCACAATGGTGAACAGTTCGATATGTACGGGAGGTTTGAGTGCATTCGAAACTTAGAACACCATGTTCCAATCCCTGGATTCATATCATGGCCGCTACAGTATGCGGCAAGCATGCAGCAGACGACGGAGGTGAGTTGAATGACCGAAATCCAAGAGAAACGGCTGTACGCGCTTGTTCTAGTGCTCATCGTGGTGGTGGCCCTCTTTGGCAGCTTGGCACTTTATGCATCATACAGAAGCCCGGGACTTGTGGGTCCGCCTTCCACACCTGAACAAAAGACAATCTCAGTAAGCGGCATCGGAACTGTCTCCATGACCCCCGACATCGGCTGGTTTACGGCCTCTGTCGTAACGCAGGCAGGAACCGCAGCGGAGGCCGAGCAACAGAACAACGACGCGATGGCAAAGGTCATCTCCGCACTCATGAACGCAGGAATTGCCGAGAAGGACTTGGAGACTACTGACTTCTCACTCAGCCCGATCTACCAAGAAGCCAAAGAACCTGGAAAGATGCCGATACTTGTCGGTTACTCTGTGAGACACACGATCCGCGTCACCGTAAATGACGTGAAACTAGTCGGTAAGATGCTTGACCTCGCAATCTCCAATGGAGCAAACGAGATGGGCGGAGTCTACTTCGGACTCTCCAATGCAAAGGCAGGACAAGCTCAGACGGAAGCACTCGGCCTAGCCGTGAAGGATGCCAGCAATAAGGCCAGAGCAATTGCAGACGCAATGGGTACCTCACTCGTAGGCCCAGTCTCAGTCAGCCTAGGCTACTACTATGAACCCGTTCGAGCGGACTACAAACAGGCCGAGGCATCGCAAGTGCCCATACAGCCGGGACAACTGCAGTACACCGTCAACGTCCAGATCGTCTATACCTTCAACTAGCCAAGAATCCCCCCCTTTCCCATTTTCTACTCATTCTTGAAACCAGTCTGCCGGACCCCCCTTAGAGGGCAACCTTCATAATTCATCACGGGCTAGATCATGGTGAGGCATGATCGATGCCAATGGCTTTTGTTTTCATGAACATAGACGCCGGCGGCGAACAAGAAGTCCTGAAAGAGCTACGGAACATCCAGAATGTCAAGGAAGCGCACCTCGTCTATGGAGTGTACGACCTTGTCGCAAGGATCGAAGCTGAAACGATGGACAAACTCAAGGAGATCGTAACCTGGAAGGTGCGCAGACTCGACAAGGTCAGATCCACCCTGACCACGATCGTGATGGAATCCGTCTGACACGAATCACGCACTCTTTCGTCTGGCTACCCCTCTGACGATAGACCCATCTCTCACCTTGGAGTGCATGCCTATCTCAGCGAGCTGAATCAATCGTGTCCATGAGCAAAGTCGCAATCGTGAGAGGCACAGACCCCCCTGACATGACAGTCAGAGCTCTAGAGATGGTCAATGCTAGCGAAGCTGTCTCTGCCGAGAAGCCCATTCTGATAAAACCAAACTACGTCAACACCGAACATCCGTCTACAGGAATCACGACGGACAGCAGAGTCATAGAAGGAGTAGTCGCGTTTCTGAAAAAACGCGACACGAAAGAGGTCATCATTGGTGAGGGAACCGGGTATGGAGATACCTTTGACGCCTTCAGAATTGCGGGAGTCCACGATGTCGCCGAGAAATGGAAGGTCAGGATGGTTGACCTCAATAAGGACGAATTCATCGAAGTCACACCCGCAAATCACGTGACCTTGAAGAAAGTGAAGATAGCCAAGACCGCACTCGAAAGCACGATTATCAGTGTTCCGAAACTCAAGCCACACAGGTGGACCGGTGTGACCTTGAGTCTCAAGAATATGATGGGCACGATGACCCCGAAGGGATCAATGCACAGGCATCTGAACCAGAACATTGTCGACCTTGCCTCAGCCGTAACGCCGAGGATAGCGGTCATAGATGGGATAATCGCCGGCGAGGGTCACGAGACGAGCGGCAACCCAGTAGAAATGAATCTGGTCATCGCAGGAACAGACCCAGTCGCCGTTGATGCTGTTGGAGCCGCAGTCATGGGCATAGCTCCGGAAAGCGTGAAGCATCTACGCTTGGCAGAGGAGAAAGGCCTCGGCACGTATCGCTTAGAACGCATACAGGTGCTCGGCGAACCCATAGAGAAAGTCAGAAGAAAGTTCAAGACGTCACTCATAGCGAGAATGTCGCCCCTGTAACTCTATTCTCCTCGATTCATTTCACATTCGGAAATACTTCGCCTGCAAGTAGACGAAGTGACTCAAGTTCCACTGCATCAGGGGCTCGAAGGATGAAGTATCGGACTCCTGCCTGCTCTACGTAATCGTTGAACTGACTTGCACATTCCTTTGGGTCTCCTATGATTCTCGATTTGAGGAATGCTTCCTCGCTCACTCCTGATGGTTTCGATTGGAGTGCTCTTGAGCGCGCCGCTCGTCCGTCGCGTGCAACGTAGACTTCTCTGTGCAGTGTTCTCTCGATGGTGCTCGGGTCTCTTCCGAAATCTCGACAGTGCTGGTCAATGATTCCGAATTTTCGAACGCACTCGTCCAGTGTTATGGCTGCACTGAGGTCTGATCGATCGGCGAGTCGCGCTACAGCCTTGAGAGTCAGCTTCTCTCCGTTGCCTCCGATCATTATCGGTGGATGTGGTTTCTGAATCGGTTTGGGACTGTTGATTGCACCGTCTACTGAGAAGTATTTTCCATGGAAGGTAGCTTTCTCTTCGGTCCACATCTTTCGGATTATCTGAACGGCTTCTCGCAACTGGCGTATCCGTACGGATGGACTTTCAAAACGGTATCCATATGCTTGGTATTCGTGCTCATACCAGCCGGCGCCGATTCCGAACTCCAGTCTACCTCCCGATATCACGTCAAGTGTTGCGGCCATCTTCGCGACGAGCGCGGGGTTCCTGTATGAGGTGCAAGTTACAAGCTGCCCCAATCTGAGCTTCGAAGTCCGCATAGCAATCGCTGCTAGGCTCGTGTAGCATTCGAAGCAGGACTCCGTGGTTATGGTTGGATATGTGATTAGGTGATCGTATAGGAAGCCAGAGTCGAAGCCGAGCCTCTCGATCTCCTCAGCGATCTTGATCATGAGCTCGAATTGCTCAGTCGGTGATCTGTCTCTCGGGAGATCCAGTCTCCAACCCTGAGGGATCATCAAGCCAAACTTGGTCAAGGCCAGTCTCAACTCTGGATGCCCAGACCAAGTTACGCTGGTAAGTAGCTCTTCCGATTCTTGTGCGTAGATTAGCGAGCCACGATCATTAGATTCAAAGGCAGGATGCTGGAGAACTTAGGTTCCCGCCATGAGGGAAGACTTTGGCTCTCAGGACCAGTTCGCGACTAGTTGATTCTCCGACCGTATGGATGGCGATAGTTCTCGTGATCATCTACCTGACCCAGGCAATACTGGGTGGGAATCTCCTCGAACCCGATCTGGGTGCAGTCTACCCGTTCCTGCAAGTGAACGCGGAAATCTGGCATGGCGCAGTATGGATGCTCTTCACTTCGATGTTCCTTCACGCGAACCTGCTCCACCTTGGCGGGAACGTGTTCTTCCTTCTCCTCTTCGGAACGGCGTTGGAAGAACAAGTGTCGCCGGCGCGTTGGTTAGTTGCCTATCTCGCGAGTGGCCTCGCAGGCAACATCACGTTCTTGATCCTTGGTGGTGACGCAATCGGTCTCGGTGCCTCAGGAGCCATCTGGGGACTACTAGCAGCCGCAGGTGGACTTCGAGGACTCGTCGGGATGGTCTTCTACGGCGGCCTCAACATATTCTCGGGAGGAGGATTCCTTGCACATGCTGGAGGACTTGTGGCAGGGTTAGCTATCAGGTCCTCTTGGTTGAGAAGAAACCGCTAACGCCTACACGCGCAAAACACAGCGGCTTTCTATATACTTGGCCACGCGGGTGTGCTCCACCCAATTGCGGGTGGATTCCACCCCAGTAGGCAGTTTGCCGGCCCTCAACTTGCTCTTTTTTCACTGTGGAGGGGCTATGGAGAGTAAGTATCTTGGGTGGGTCCGGGAAGCGGTTGTACATACAAGGGCTACAGTAGTATGGGGTGGTATATGTAGACCAATACGAAAAATACTAGCCTAGGAAAATCGGGGTCCAACTCAATGGGTATCACTTCGCCTCAGCCGCTCGTCGCCCATCAAGCAGTCTCCAACCCGCCCAAATCTATGACTGATACAGTGCAGCACGCGAGCTCAGCGACAAAACCCGCTAGGCGTCCTCTGAGTCCTCCGCAGATACTCAAGCTCAGGGACGCAGACATAGTTGTGCTCGAAGACAGATGCAAGGGATGCTCATTCTGCATAGAGTTCTGCCCACGAGATGTTCTGGAACAAGACACGAAACTGAACACCAGAGGAGTCCACGTCCCCCGCGTCAAAGACGCCGCACTCTGCGTCGGATGTGGAGTGTGTGAGGAAGTCTGCCCCGATTTCGCCATCTTCCTCGTGGAGAAGGGAAAGAAACACTGAGAAGAGACGTTCTGACTGGCACGTACTTTGCACTTGGAGACGTAGCGTGCGCTGAAGGCGCACTAGCTGCTGGTTGCAGATTCTTCGGAGGTTATCCAATCACACCAGCCACTGAGATAGCTGAACACATGTCGAGGAGGCTTCCAGAGGTTGGGGGCGTCTACCTTCAGATGGAAGATGAGATCGCTTCAATGGCGGCGGTCATCGGCGCCTCATACAGTGGCATAAAATCCATGACGGCCACCTCGGGCCCAGGCTTCAGTCTCATGCAGGAGAACATTGGACTCGCGGCCATGACTGAGACCCCATGTGTTGTAGTGGATGTCATGCGTGCAGGACCAAGCACAGGTCAACCCACCAAGACCGGCCAGCAAGATGTCATGCAGGCAAAATGGGGGTCCCACGGAGACTACGAGATAATCGCGCTGACTCCATCATCCGTCCAAGAGATGTTCGATCTCACAGTTGAAGCATTCAACCTCTCTGAGAAGTACAGATGCCCCGTCTTTGTGATGACAGATGAGATCATCGGTCACCTGATGGAGAGGCTTGAGATTCCAGAGCCTGAGAAGATCCGATTGGTCGACCGCAAACGGCCAACAACACCTCCTTCCAAGTATTTGCCTTTCCAAGCAGGTGAGGATCTCGTGCCAGAGATGGCCAGTTTCGGTGAAGGCTACAGATTCTATGCCACCGGACTGACCCACGATGAGACCGGCCACCCACGAACCGACAGCGCAGAGCACCACGCGAAACTGGTTCAGAGAATCTGCGACAAGATCCGCAATAACGTCGGAGAGATCACGAAGGTTGAACGAGTATTCCTTGATGATGCTGATGTGTGCATAGTTGCATACGGAAGCGTCGCCAGATCCGCACTTGCCGCTACAGTCGAAGGGCGAGAAAGAGGCATCAAGATTGGACTCTTGAGACTCGCCACAATTTGGCCATTCCCAGACGAAGTTGTCGAGCAGGTGGCAGCTCAAGTGGACAAGATCCTGGTGCCTGAAATGAACTATGGACAACTCGTCCGAGAAGTCGAGAGAAGTGCAGGCCGGAGAAAGGTGACATCCATTCCAAGGCTTGGAGATGCTCTCCACACACCCGAGGAGATCCTAGCTCAGGCAGTCAACTAGAACATGAAGGTACACAACATGTCGAACCTCCATCATCCGCTGGAAGACTATACGAGGAGTGGTATGATTCCTCACATATGGTGCAACGGTTGTGGCAACGGAATCATACTTGGGGAATTCATCAGGGCCTTGGATGAGCTGAAGTACGACCGAGACAAGGTTGTCGTAGTGTCAGGAATCGGCTGCATAGGAAGGATCTCTGGATACACGAATACTGATTCTTTTCATACGACGCACGGTCGGGCATTGGCCTTTGCTGTTGGAGTCAAAGCCGCGAGACCGGACTTGAAACCCATCGTTATCAGTGGAGATGGTGACCTATTCGCGATAGGCGGCAATCACTTCATTCACGCTGCCAGAAGGAACATCGATGTTACCGTAATCTGTTCTAACAACTTCAACTACGGCATGACCGGCGGCCAAAGCGGTCCTACGACACCCTTCGGCGCATTCACAACGACGACTCGATACGGCAACATCGAGCACCCATTCAACCTAGTCCATCTAGCTGCAGCTTCCGGAGCAGTCTACGTCGCGCGATGGACAGCGATTCATGTAAAGCGGATTAGGGAATCAATAAAGAAAGCCATTGGCAAGAAGGGTTTCAGTTTCGTCGAGATAATAACCCCATGTCCCGAAGAGTATGGTCGAAGAAACAAGATCGCGGATCCCATTCTTGGCATGAAGTGGTTGAGGGAGGTCAGCGAGGTTCGGTCCAATATCGATCCGATCGAGGCGGTGATCGGACCTGAAAAGATCATTGTCGGAGAATTCGTCGATACTGAGAAGCCAGAGTTCAGCGATTTGTTGTGGGAGAGAAATCGATCCGTTCAGGCAGAGCTTGAGAGGGTAGGACGACGCACCAATGTCGCGATTTGAGATAAGAATCGCCGGCCTTGGCGGTCAGGGAATTGTGACCGCCGGAGTGATGATCGGACGAGCCGCCTCAGTGTTCGGCGGCAAGAACGTGACCCTAGCACAGTCCTACGGCCCTGAGTCTAGGGGAGGAGCCTCAAAGGTCGAAGTCATAGTCTCTGACGAGAAGATATTCTATCCAAAGATCAGGAAGCCAAGCCTAGTCGCAGTCATGTCTCAAGAGGCCTATCTGAAGAACATCAATGACGTGAATGGAAGCGCAATCGTTGTCATCGACCCTGACATGGTCCAAGAGGACCAGTCGAGCCACACCGCAAGGACCTATCGAGTGCCGGCCACACGCATAGCCGAGAGCTTGGGCAGAAAGATTGTCTCGAATATGGTTATGGTTGGCGCAATAATCGGCCTGACCAACATGATGGACACAGCGGCGATCGAGAAAGCAATTTCGAAGTACGTACCGCGAGGTACTGAGCAACTGAATCTCAATGCCTTCAAGAGCGGCTACGATTTCGCCCGCAAGCTACTCCAAGAACAGAAGGTATCCGCATAGATCCGGTGGCAAGTCAAGCTATGGACTTTGATTTGCTCTGTCACCAATCGATGACTGCAGGTTCAGTTGATGTGGTGAATTGAGAGTGCAGAAAAGAGAGCACGGTGATAGGGGATAGCAGAAGTGCATGTCCTGATTGTCTATCCGAGTTCTGTCGAATATACAGTCGGGTACGTAAGTAGGACCGGGCTATATTCTGCACGAGTCCACGTTCAGCTTTGTTTCACATCACTGTCCGAAGGGATAGTAGATGGGCGCTGACAAGTCAACTGTAACAATCTACGTTTTCGGCAAGCAGTATCGTGTCCCGCAAAACCTCACAATACTAACCGCTATGGAACACCTTGGCTACAGGCTGTTGCGAGGATGTGGATGCCGTAGCGGATTCTGTGGCGCCTGTGCAACGGTCTACAGAATTCGCGGAGACTTCAGACTCCGCACCGGGCTCGCATGTCAGACGCCCGTCCGGGATGGCATGGTGTTTTCGATGCTCCCGTTCCACCCGTCCACAAAGGCGCGATATGATATCAAGAGCTTACAGCCGGATATCAATGCACTCTTACGATATTACCCCGAAATCCTGCGATGCCTACAATGCAACTCGTGCACTCGAGCTTGCCCACAAGACCTGCCTGTCATAGACATAATGGCCGCTGCCATGCGCGGAGACATCGCCAACGCAGCGGACCTTTCGTTCGATTGCATCATGTGTGGACTCTGCGCTACGAGATGTCCAGCCGAGATCGTTCAGTACAATGTTGCGATTCTCTCAAGAAGACTCTACGGAACCCACCTATCTCCGAAAGCAGGACATCTGAAGAAGAAGCTCGACGAGATCAGAGCTGGACGCTACGATGAAGAACTCTCAAAACTGGCTAAGATGAGCACCGCTGAGTTAACGAAGCTGTACAATTCCCGAGAAATCGAACCGGAGGAAGCATAGATGACTTCGGAACAGACCAAGCAGTGGCGAACAGTAATCACCTACAGCGAAGACATGCGACACTCGATCGACAAAGTAGCGGCGAATCGAAAAGGACGCACGAAACAGTCCTTCCCAAAGCTTACACCGGACGAGAAGAAACAACTGTTAACGAAGTATCATCCCGACTACAAGCCAGGGACGACACGGAAACTACTCGTAGGACCGAACAAAGGAGAACCAGTCGTCAACGAACTCGGCGATATTGTGGAAGCCTACAGCCGAATAAGCCCAGAGAAGACCGATCTATCAAGAACTGACATCCAGACTGATGTTCTAATCATTGGTGGAGGCGGCGCAGGTGCGTCAGCAGCTTTGACCGCCCAAGAGGCCGGCGCCCATCTCCTGTTATGCACCAAACTGAGATTTGGCGACGCCAACACCATGATGGCACAAGGCGGGATCCAAGCAGCAGACAGGGAGAACGATTCACCAGCAATTCACCATCTTGACGTTATGGGAGGCGGCGGTTTCACAAACATCCCCAACCTTGTTCAGACGCTTGTCAAGGACGCTCCTTCCATCATCGAATGGCTTGAAGACCTCGGTATGATGTTCGACAAGAAACCCGACGGTACCTTTGTGGAGATGCACGGAGGCGGAACAAGCAGGCGACGAATGCATGCCGCTCGTGACTACACCGGAGCGGAGATTATGCGGACGCTCCGAGATGAGGTCATCAATCGTGACATCCAAGTTATCGAGTTCTCTCCTGCAATCGAGTTGCTCACAGATGCCGATGGCAACTGTGTCGGAGCTATTCTGTTGAACATGGAGACCAACGAATTCGTGTTTGTCAACGCAAAGACCACCATACTGGCCACCGGCGGCTCCGGGAGGCTCCATTGTCAAGAATTTCCTACAACAAATCACTACGGTGCGACGGGCGACGGGCTCGCATTAGCCTATCGTGCTGGGGCCAAGCTGGCCTTTGTGGATACGATCCAATACCACCCGACAGGAGTCGCATTTCCCGAACTGATCTCAGGGCAACTCATAACTGAGAAAATGAGGAGCATGGGCGCTCAGCTTGTCAATATTGACGGAGAACGTTTCGTGAACGAACTTGAAACAAGAGACGCTGTCGCATCAGCAATAATCAGAGAATGCCAAGAACGCAACAAAGGAGTTCGCACGCCCGGCGGATTGGTAGGCGTGTGGCTTGACACACCACTTATCGACGTACTGAAGGGTTCGGGCCAAACCCAGAGACTCGCACCAGCAATGGTAAGGCAATTCAAACGATTCGGAATCGACATAATCAAAGACCCGATTCTCGTCTATGCGACACAACATTACCAGAACGGGGGAGTGCTGATAGACGAGAACGGACGAACAAACATTCCAAATCTGTATGTCGCGGGTGAAGCCGCTGGTGGAATTCACGGAAGAAATCGTTTGATGGGCAATTCACTACTGGACATTCTAGTGTTTGGAAGGCGCGCCGGAGGAGATGCAGCCAAGAGATCAAATGCCGCACCCGGTGGCAAGCCAATCCTCGACCATGTGGTTCGATTCCACAAGGAACTGAAGAAAGCGGGCGTCAGCACGGACCGGCACAGCCCCGTACTTCTTCCTGACTACCGCAGCAAAGAAGCGAAGATCGAGCTCGAAGCATTCGCGGTCAGAGGGTGGGAGTAAAGTGGCGTATCCGATCTCAGCTGAAGTGCTCACGAATCCGCTACTGCACAAGATCAAAACGATAAGCGGCCAGAATCTCTCACTCTGCTATCAATGTGGGAAATGCTCGGCCACATGCCCTTTGGCAACGCAGATGGACCTCATGCCTCATCAGATTGTACGCTTCCTCCAGCTCGGCCTCGAACAAGTCTTCGATGCCAAATCGTACTGGTTGTGCGCAACCTGCTTCTCCTGCGAAACGCAATGCCCCAGGGGCTTAGACGTGAGTAAGATCTGCGAAGCTCTGCGGACCATCAAGCTCCGAAACGACCTTCGAGACCTGAAGATTGAGAAACTGCCGCCTGAGATGCCCCAGCAAGGACTCGTGAGCGCATTCAGGAAACTCAGCCCATACTGAGTTGAGAAAATGCAGTCCTACCTGTATTTTCCAGGGTGTTCTCTCCGAACCGTAGCAAGGGACTTCGACGACTCTGCACAAGCCTGCGCTCGTGCTCTCGGCGTAGAACTGAAGGAAATGCAGGGATGGCTGTGCTGTGGAGCAGTATTCTCGAATGTTGCAGACAATATCATGACGAATGCCGGACCCAACCGAATCCTCGCTAGAGCACGCAGCGAAGGTGATACGCTCGTGACTCTCTGCGCGGGATGCCATAACGTCCTCAAGAGAGCTAATCTTCAAGCTGGACGCAACGCGATCAAACAAGAACAGATCAACGAATTCAATGAAGAGAAGTATGAAGGTGGACTAAGCGTCCTCCACTTCTTGGAAATCCTTAGAGACCGTGTGGGTTTCGGCACCGTCAGAGATACAGTCAAGGCGCCCTTGCAAGGCTTGCCCGTCGGCGCCTACTATGGCTGCCTGCTGCTTCGTCCATTTGACGAGATGAAACTCGATGATCCCCATCGACCATCAATATTCGAAGATCTCCTCGTCAGCATTGGATGTACACCAGTCGACTATCCATCACGAACCGAGTGCTGTGGATCGTATCTTGGTGTCGGTTCTCCAGACGCCATGGCACTATTGTCTCGCAATGTAGTGCAGTCTGCTCGTTCTAATGGAGCGAGAATGCTTGCTGTCAGCTGCCCACTGTGCAAATACAATCTCGAAACATCTCAGAAACAGGATCTTGGAGTCTCCTCTGACTCACAACCATTGCCAGTAGTCTACTTCACCCAGCTGCTCGGTCTTGCGCTCGGAGCAGAGCCAGAGAGCCTCCGACTCGACCCGCTGCAGGTCCAAGCGATTCATGGCGGTATGCATACCACTCTTGAAAACGTGAGTCAAACATGAAACGCGTGGGAGTATTCGTCTGTCATTGCGGCTTGAATATTGCCGGAACGGTTCGTGTCAGCGAAGTGGTTGATCAAGCCAGCAAGACTCCCGATGTTGTCATCGCGGCTGACCACAGGTATCTTTGCTCGGAACCGGGCCAAACGCTGATCAAGGATAGCATAAAGCAGCACAGACTTGACGCGATAGTTGTTGCTGGCTGCTCGCCTGCGATGCATGAAGTCACTTTTAGAAATACTGCGCGAGCAGCGGGTCTCAACAGACATCAATGCGAGATGGCGAATATTCGCGAACAATGCAGTTGGGTTCACGATGATATCAAAAAGGCAACCGAGAAGGCGCACGTTATCCTACGTCAGATCATAGAGAAAGTCAAACTCAACGAACCACTTGACCCGATCATCGTCCCGGTCACTAGGAGAGCTCTTGTCATAGGAGGAGGCGTCGCCGGTATCCGCTCAGCCTTAGACATAGCCGGTAGTGGATACCAAGTCTACCTAGTGGAAAAGACAGGTTCAATCGGCGGAAGAATGGCACAGCTCTCAGAGACGTACCCAACACTGGATTGTTCAATCTGCATCCTTGGACCATTGATGGTGGAGGCATTTCGAAATCCAAACATCAAGATTCTCAGACTGTCTGAAGTTGAGGATGTCAAAGGCTACGTTGGCAACTTCAAAGTCAGAGTGCGACAGGAACCAGTCTACGTTGACGAGACAAAGTGTAACATGTGTGCAGAATGCGCAAAGGTCTGCCCTGCAGAAGTGCCCAACGAGTTTGACTCTGAACTGACTTGGAGAAAAGCGGTATACATTCCATTCGCACAGGCCGTTCCTCCCGTCTACGTTTTGGACGCGAAGAGTTGTCTGGGTCTTCTGCCTCAAGCCTGCGGCGAATGCAAGAAGGCTTGCGACAAGCTTGGCATGTCTTGCATAAACCTTGATGCACATCCTGAGATCCACGAGCTCGAAGTAGGAGCCATTATCTCGGCAACTGGCTACGAGCTGTTTGATGCAACGAGGCTCACGGAGTACGGATACGGTATCTTTCCAGATGTGATGACGAGCCTAGAATTCGAACGCATGCTGTCTGCCTCAGGACCAACATCCGGCACCATTAGACGACCTTCGGACGGACGCATTCCAAAGGAAGTTGTGTTCATTCAATGTGCAGGACAACGGGAACCCGAAACAGCGTTGGCCTACTGTTCGAAGATCTGCTGCATGTACACTGCTCGGCATGCGATGCTTTTCCACCACAAGGTCCCAGATGGACAAGCATACGTCTTCTACATGGACATCCGGGCAGGAGGAAAAGGATACGAGGAATTCGTCAAACGCTGCCAGGAGGAAGGAGGACTCCTCTACCTCCGCGGAAGAGTCGCGAAGGTCTACGAAGAGAAAGGCAAACTGGTTGTCAAAGGCATCGATACTCTCAGCGGTAAGATCGTGGAGATCCATGCGGATCTCGTAGTCTTGGTACTTGGCATGGTTCCAAGCCGAGGATCACGCGAACTCGCAAACATCCTCAAGGCTTCGGTGGACGAGAACGGCTTCTTTGCCGAGGCCCATCCCAAGCTTCGTCCCCTGGAAAGCGCGACTGCAGGAATATTTGTGGCGGGCGCGGGACAAGCACCGAAGGACATACCCGAAACGGTGGCCCAAGCTAGCGGAGCAGCCTGCAAAGCTCTGAATCTACTGTCAAGCCCAACTCTCGAACGCGAACCGACAGTAGCCCGAATAGTCAACGAACTCTGCAGCGGTTGCGGAATCTGCATACCAGCATGCCCGTTTGAAGCGCTCAGCCTGAACAGGGAGAGAAGGGTAGCAGAGGTCGCGGAGGCGGTTTGCGAAGGCTGCGGAACCTGCATTGCATCCTGTCCATCAGGTGCGCTGTCTCTTAGGAACCTGACCGACACACAGATCATAGCAATGATAACAGCCGGGAGGCACTGACATCTTGAGCGAACCCAGAATCCTTGCGTTTCTATGCAAATGGTGCGCATATGCAGGTGCAGATCTCGCAGGAACAACTAGAAAACGCTACGATCCGAACCTCATCT
Organism: Candidatus Bathyarchaeota archaeon; assembly: GCA_022865625.1. The sequence continues at coordinate 6,115 of JALHTB010000008.1, read as the reverse complement.
CAATCCGCGTGACCTGCTCAGGCAGAGTCGATCCCACGTTTGTCCTCAAAGCCCTCGACGAAGGTTACGACGGCGTCCTGATTGCCGGGTGCCACCCAGGAACATGCCACTACATAAGCGGGAACTACAAAGCCGCTCGACGATTCGCTCTGCTGCGGAGAATGCTGAAGCAAATGGGTATTCCTGACCAGCGTGTGAGGCTAGAGTGGATCTCAGCGTCCGAGAGTGACAAATTCGTCACTGTCGTGAACGAAATGGTCGAGAACCTGCGCAAATTGGAAACCGTAGCACCACAGTTGAAATAGCAGATAGCCACGCGTGAGTGTGGTTTCGCATGCTTCTCGGCACAGTCGTTAATGTCGCCGCAATTGCTATTGGAACACTGATCGGTCTCGCGCTGAAGCAGAGATTACCTGAACGAATCACTTCGATAGTGATGCAAGGACTTGGCCTTGTTACAGCTCTGATCGGAGTGAAGATGATCATAGTGACTGAGAACGTACTCGTCGTCCTTGTGAGCATCGTGGTCGGTGGAGTGTTTGGAGAGCTGCTGCACATCGAAGCGAGACTCGACGCGTTTGGAGCAAAGGTCGAGGCGAAGTTCAGCAGAGAAAAGGGAACGTTCGCGAAAGCGTTCGTCACATCTAGCCTGTTGTACTGCGTTGGTCCGATGGCGATTCTAGGCGCGCTTCAAGACGGCCTGCGTGGAGATTACTCTATCCTGCTGACAAAGTCTGGACTGGACGGCGTCGCATCCGTTGCGTTCGCTTCCACGCTCGGAGTTGGAGTACTGTTCTCTGCGATACCTCTTGCATTGTATCAAGGCGGCATCACCGTGGGAGCTTCAATGCTCGAACCATTCCTTTCCTCTTCAATTGTCAATGCTATGACCGCCACTGGCGGCCTCCTGATCTTGGGCATCGCATTGAATATACTTCAGGTGACAAAGATCAGAGTCGGTAACTTGCTCCCAGCAATCCTGATTGCTGCTGCTCTAGCGAGCCTTTTGCCATAGATCGAATGTGAAGTCGCTCCGTCTCCAACAAGAAGTCCACTTGACTTCGAGAATCGCGTGTTTCAGGAAGGAATGAGAGGTTTGCGTATTCTTGTTCCTGCTAGCTAACCGCTATGATAGGGCGTGGGCTCTTTCGTTTGCCTGCTCTCTTGATCTGATAGTACCCGTCGACGCTTCTGTAGTACTCTTCCATGAAGCTAGCATACCACTGAACGTGATTACTGATGTGTAACTCACTTTCATCGGCATGGGTTACACAGTTGACCACGGTATCTGTGGTATCAGCTTTCGGGCAAGTCGTCGAAGACCTGTTTCGTGGTTTGCATGTACCTGCGGAAAGCAGTGCGACCTTTCTCGGTCAAGCGGAGCATTGTGTGAGGCTTCTTGCCAACGAATTCTTCTTTCACGCTGACATAGCCGGCGGCTTCCAACATGCTCAGGTGTGATGATAGATTGCCGAATGTAGGCTGGGTAAGGACGTGGGTTGATCATTCCGCTATGAGAAGCATTTTTGTGGAAAGAGCTAAAGGGTGAGCACAAACGGGTTTACGACGTATCTATTGGTGGACCGTTATGGTTTCGAAGATCGCCTAGAACGTTGTGAATCAATCTCTTAGAATTCGAGAAGATGACGTCGTTCACATTACCGCTTCTAAGGATACCGTAGATTTGGCGGAGGAGGTTGCCATTGAATGCCGCAAAGCTGGCGCCGAGACAACGACCGGGTATGCCAGCGAGCGCGTTTGGTACTGGTCACTGCAGAACCTTCCGCTAGAGTGGCTCAGAGGACCTGCGAAGATCGATGCAGCACTTCTTGATGTGGCCACCGCGTTCATAGGCCTCAACGCGATTGCTGATCCCAGGCCTATGGGCAAGATATCTCCGGAGCGGTGGGCCGCCAACTTCGAGGGGGCCGATCATTTCTATCGCAAGTTCCTGGAACGCAAGGTCAGGAGCGCGACTGTAACAATGGGACTTGTCACAAGGGAGAGAGCCCGCTCGTACGGCTTCGCCTTTCCGGCATGGAAGCGCGCTGTCGAAGGCGCCCTAGCAGCCGACTACTCAAAGATCGCTGCTACAGGTCGCAAGCTCCGAGAGTTGCTCGATGGTATGTCTCATGATGTGCATGTCACATCAAAGAGCGGGACTGACCTGAGGTTTCGGCTAGCCTCACGGAAATGCACGGTGGACGACAGCATCATTGACGATGAAGATCTCTCAGCAGGAGTCTTCCAGACGACTCTGCCTGCAGGAACAGTATTCGTTGCCCCTGACGAGAAGAGCGCCAACGGCACCGTTGTGTTCGACCTGCCAGTCCCACAGAGAGGCAAGCTGATCCGGGGATTGTCGTGGACATTCGAGAACGGACAGGTGACAAAGTTCGCAGCCGCAAAGAACGCTGATATGGTAATCCCTCTCTGGGAGAAAGCCTCAGGCGAGAAGAGACAGTTTGGCGCCTTTGGTTTAGGGATCAACCATGCTGCGAAGCCGGGATACTTGGACAGCACTATAGTACACGGTGCGGTAACACTTGGAATCGGCGACAACAAACCGCTCGGAGGAACAAACCAAAGCACTTTCGGCTTTCAAGGCACCCTCTTGAAATCCACGGTCACAATCAACGGGCAGCGTGTAGTCGCCGAAGGCAAGCTGCTCGCATAAGATTCAAGCGAGCCTACTATGGACTTACATGCGTAACGGGTAGCTCTGCCCTTTTCATCCAGAAGATGAATCCGGCCACTAAGCCGGGCATCAATGCGGAGAGCTGCTTCCGAGAGTCTACGTCCAGTTCCAGCGAATCTAGACCAATCTGAGCAATTCTAGTGTTGTATCATACAAACGTCTTTGAGTCTGTTGATCGTAAGATGCTTGAGCTGTGGTTGTTTCCTTCAGCTCCGAGAAGCACTTCCCGGTGATACCATCGACTTTGGGTGAGGATGCTAGGTATACATGGGTTTCAGCAGCTTTCTTTGCACTGATCTGGAAAGGACGCGCGATCAAGAACGCCAGAGAATAGAGGCGACTGCCACTATTGTTTCCAAGGTTCGTCGCGACAAAGCCTGGCTCAACCACGTTTACTGTGACTCCAGTACCCTGTAGACGCCTGCTCAGCTCGTACGTGTACGTTGTGAGCATCAGTTTTGAGTTGGCGTAGGCCTTCATTGCGTTGCATTTCCTACACTGGAGATCGTTGAAATCTATCCTTCCTGACCTGTGCATCCCGGATCCTATGTTGATGATTCGAGACGGGGCGCTGGATTTGAGCAAGGGAAGCAGCTCTTGCGTGAGAAGAAACGGGGCAAGATAGTTCACGGCCAGTGTCCGCTCAAAACCGTCAACTGTGACTTCGCGTTTGCCGACGAAAACCCCGGCATTGTTGACAAGTGCGTGGAGTCTGTCATACTTCCTCCTGAACTCCTTTGCGAATTGCCGGACTGAGTCCATGGAGGACAAGTCGCAGATCATCAGATGAATCGCATCTTTCCCAGTCTCGCCGACGATTTCGGCCCGGGCCTTTTCGCCACGTTCCCGGTCTCGGACGGCCATGACGACCGTTGCACCCATTCCGCTCAATGCTAAGGCTGTTTCTTTTCCGATTCCTGAGTTGCTGCCAGTTACGACACACACCTTGCCGTTAATTCTACTCATCGCCATTCCTCATTATCAGAAAGCACAGGAGTACTAAGCTGAGGACTTCTTTTGAGCAAACCACTCGATCGTTCTCGACAGCCCATCGCGCAATGAGGTTTTCGGCAGGAATCCCAATTCGGCCTGAGCCCTAGCCGTGTCAGCTAGACTCCGATGTATGTCTCCTGTACGAGAGGGTTCGAACCTTATGTCCGAGGGTACTTGCGCAATCTCCTGCATAGTCTTCGCAAGTTGCAGGATTGTGATTTCTCTGCCACTTGCCACGTTGACGATTCTGCTGTGAACAACATCCTTCTCAAGTGCAGCCTTTGCGGCTTCAACAGCATCCTCAACGAACACAAAGTCTCGGGTTTGAGATCCATCTCCGAAGATCGTCAGTGGGAGCTTCCGGAGGACTCTGCGTGCAAAAATGGAAATGACTCCGCTGTATTGACTTGAAGACTGCCTCGGGCCATAGATATTGAAGTACCTCAGAGAGATCGTCTCGAGTCCGCGATTTTCGCGGAAAGAATTGCAGTAGAGTTCAGCCGAGGCCTTTGAAGCTCCGTAGGGGGACATGGGCGCCAACTTTGCATCTTCAGTCACAGGAAGAGCCTCGGGAGCACCGTAGACAGCAGCCGACGATGCAAACACGAATCGTTTGGCGTGCAGTTTCCGGGCTGCTTCCAAGATTCTTAGCGTGCCCATTAGGTTGACTTCGCTCACAGAGATGGGGTTCTTGATTGATTGTTGTACGCTTGTGACGGCGGCGAGATGGCACACCCCATCAACTCTTCCAATCCTCTTCAGCACAGGGCGAGGGGCATGTCGGACATCAGCCCTTAGGATCTTCAGATTCTGGGTGCGACGGATACTAGATAGATTCCTCAGACTGCCGGTCGAGAAGTTGTCCAAGACGATAACATCGTGATCTGCGGCAACCAAGCGTTCGGCAAGCCAGCTTCCTATGAAGCCTGCGCCCCCGGTCAGCAGTATTCTCATCTACTGTCCAGCCAGCTCCTGAAGCCGACTTCGAAGACTAGGTATTATGTCTTAACATCGATTTCATGTGATTAGAGACCCGGCACACGCTTGCGACTCAATGGGAGCCTTCCGATCTCATGGGGACAACACCTAGCCGTTTGCCGAAGGCGAGGACTGTCAATACTGGTGGAAGGTCCCAGGGTTCAGGGATAATGCTGGTGTCACAGACGTAGAGGCTCCTAATTCGTGTCTCAAGATCGGTGTTCACGACTTCGCCGATGCGGACAGTCCAGTCTTGGTGACTGAATCTCAGCAGCCTTGATGGCTCTCTACATTCCGCCAAGGATTGCAGTAGGATGGGTACATGAGCCCGTCCTATGGGTTATCTCGGTCGAGCACACGACAGCGAGAAGCCTCCCAAATCATATAATGTGTAGGACGCTGAGCAATCATGACGGAGGATAGCTAGGTGAGGAAACTCGATCTCAGAAAGCAGTTGAAGACCCTCTACGTTCCATCCGCCAAGAAAGTGGAGATTGTGGACGTACCAGAGTTCAGTTTCGCCATGATTGATGGTCAGATGGAGACGGGCAAGACGCCGGATACATCGCAAGAATTCCAGAATGCTATCCAGACATTGTACGGGATATCATACACCTTGAAGTTCATGTCAAAACTAAGGAAGAAGAAACCAATCGACTACACAGTGATGGCATTGGAGGGGCTCTGGTGGGTTGACTCCGGCGAGTTCGATTTCAACAAGAAAGAACAATGGAGATGGACCATAATGATCATGCAACCCGAGCACATAACTGAAACGATGTATCAAGAGGCCTTAGAGCAGATTAGAAAGAAGAAGCCCAATCCTGCGCTGGACAGACTCCGCCTTGAGCGATTCCGCGAGGGCCTCTCCATGCAGACTATGCATATCGGGCCCTATGCTGAGGAACCGCGCACTATCGAGAAGATGAAAGCGTTTGCTCGAGAGAATGGGTACAGCTTCCGTGGAAGACACCACGAGATCTACTTTGGTGATCCACGACGCACCAAGCCGGAAAGGCTGAAGACAGTATTGAGGCAGCCGATACAGAAAGCTACATGAAACGATACGTCACTTCTTCGGATGAGTGAAGAGCCACTCGATCAGCCCGGTTGCTTTCTTTCCAAGTTCGTCGCATTCATGAATGGCCATCTCCTCGAAGAGTTCAGTAGTACCCCCGGGGAAAGGTCTTGAGAACCTGACGAAACTCGCCTGCGAAACGAGCGTGGAGTGCAATGTGTATCGACTCCCATCAGCACCATAGATGCGTGTGGTCGCGCGAATGGGTACCCTAGCCTCTGTCTCCATGAATTCGGTCTCAAGATCCACTCTAGAAATTGCCACGTGCCCGTCGGCAGTAGATATTCCGCCTGAAGCATGAGCCACACCATCAACGATGTCGCGTCTGAGGCCTATCGAGAGAGAGTTGAACTGAGCGTGAAGTGCAT